>CAIYXV010000117.1 GCA_903930225.1 uncultured bacterium
CCCATAAGGCGCAAAAAAGTACTGGAAGAGGCCAAATCAGAGTTGCGGCGGCTTTTTAAGCGGGAGTTACCTCATTCCCCAGCGCGAGGGCGATGAGGAGAGATCAAACCTTCTTATATCTCGCCAACTCTTCTTCGCTCATGCCGAAGTAATGGCCGATCTCGTGCTGGAGGACGTTTTTGATCAATTCCGGAAGTTTTTCGGACGGGTAATTATCAAAAGCCCGTTCATATATGATTATTTTATCCGGAACCGCGCCCTGATAGACCGATCCGCGGTTTGGCAGACAAACGCCCTGATATTGTCCCAGGATGAGGTAATGGCTTTTATCAAAGGTAAGCTGGTCAGGCTCGACCTCGATGGTAATATTTTCCATCATATCCCTAAACTTTTGAGGAATATCTTTTAGGGCCTGTTCAACGTATTGTTCGAATGCTTTTAGTTTCAATTAAAATTTCCTAAACACCCTCTACGATCTTCAATTCACCGGCCAGGCTATTCTCGATCACTTTAGGAGTATTGCTTGAATTATTGAACAGGTGCCAGCTATCAGCCAACTTCTTATAATTATACCAGAAATTACTCCTGGAAACAGGAGGCCATGGCTCGACTCTTCGATCCTTCGAAAAACTCAGGGTAAACTTCACCCGCCACATAAGGCTTCGCTCGATGCAAAGCACCCATGATATACTGCTTGGCATGGGAAAATCCCGGCATAAATACATTCTGCTCAACAAGCCCTACGGCGTCCTGCCGCAGTTCACCGATAAACTCGGACGACCGACGCTAAAAGACCTTGTCCCATTTTCCGCCAGAGGTGGATCCGCCTTCGGCGGAAATAACATTTACCCCGTCGGCCGGCTCGATCTCGATAGCGAAGGGCTGATGCTTTTGACCGGAGACGGCGAGCTCAACCATTACCTTAGTTCGCCAAAAAACAAACAGCCCAAAACTTATTGGGCCCAGGTAGAAGGGATCCCCGATGAAACTTCCCTCGCCGCGCTGCGTAAAGGAATTATGATAGAAGGCAAAAAAACTCTCCCCGCCAAAGTAAAAAGCATAGCTGAACCGCAAAACCTCTGGCCGCGCCCAAAACCGATCCGCTTCAGAAAATATATACCGACCTCCTGGCTGGAAATAACTCTCCATGAAGGGCGCAACCGCCAGGTCCGTAAAATGACCGCCGCCGTTGGCCTCCCCTGCCTCCGCTTGATCAGAATAAGCATCGGCTCGCTTGAATTGAAAGACCTAAAACCAGGTGAATTTAGGGAGATTGAAAAGCCGGGATAGGAGGCCACTGGGACTAAGGGAATGGGGGATTAAGGGATTGAGGGACTAAGGGACGGGGAGCAGTTATTTTTTCCTTCTCTCCTTGCCTCCCACATGGTATTTCTTTTCCCCTCTCTTGACCATCTTATCGTTCTTTTTCTGGGTTTTCGCCATGCAATATGGGCAAAAAACGCTTCCTGCGGCAACGGTTTGGCCGCAATCGCACTTCCTTTTAACCTTCTGCCTTACGCTCATATTCCTCCCTGACCTCAACGGTCGCCAGCGTATCAACCCGGCGACCCTTAAGTCAATATTACACTTTTTAGAGGGGGAAGGCAAGGTATTTTGGGGATAAGGGACTGAGGGGCTTAGGGACGGGGGAATGATGAGCTACGTGAGAATAATTGCCCGGTCTATTGATCGTGGCTCTTATTCCCCAACCGGTAATAGACAATATACAAGATTATCATTAATAGAGGCAGGATCAGGTCGGAGAGGATGATGTTTGGGCCGATGTTATAGGCCGCGGTATTGCCGGCGGCAATAAGATCGCGGATATGGCCGATCAGCGCGCCGAACAAGAATATGCTGTTGGCCAGAATGGCCGCCAGCCAATAGCTTCCGCGGAAAATAAGCGCCAGCATGCAAACCAGGCCAAAAGCAATGTCGGCCACGCCCACTTCATATTGAAACGGACTGCCCGCCGGCCAGCCGATCATTTGCGCGGTCGCCGGCCCGTTAAAAACATGCATTAAGCCGGCAAGCACACTCCCCGCCCCAAACACAAATACCAGAAGATAAAGGAGTATTATCTCAACTGCCTTCCCGGCCGTCCTTTGCTTCATAAGCAAAAGATGAACGATAATGGCAAAAGAAGCTATGCCAAGCAAAAAGAAAAACATTATCGGCTCCCTTTTCGGTTAAGCCTTATTCGCTTTTTTTTCTCTTTTCAGCGCCCGTTTTTCCTTAAGCGATAATTTAGCGACTTTTTTAACGTTCTTGTTGCTTCCCTGTTCTTTGTTAGCCATGTTTTATCCTCCTATCGGATTGCAGGTAGCTTACCCGCTTTGTCCTATTCAATTGTACCTTCCCTATTAAGTTTTTTCAATGCGCATTGGCGTCCGTAGGATGGCTGTCAACGGATGCTAAAACGCCTGCCTGCCGGCAGGCAGGGATAAACGGATGGAAATAATTAACGAAAAGATGGAACTGGTCCTGAAATTACCGGTCTTAATTCGGGATAATTATTTAGAGGACCATGTCATTTAAAATATCATTAAGCTCCGACCTTTCCTTTACCCGTTCCAGGGTCACCAACAACCAGCCGATCTGTTTTCAACGCTGGGAGATGGGCGGACGGGAGGGAGTATTGGCACAGGTTCGGCACAGCGCGTCGCGTGAGGTGTATTTTTATCCCCGCTCGGTGATAGAAGACAAGATCCAGGGCCTTGGCGGTCGGGAAAATTACGTCTATCGCGAAGGGTTCAACATCAAAAAGACCGTCGGAGACTTAACGCCGGTCATCCAGGCCGAATTGCCCAAATGGCAGCCGGGGATTAGCGGTCCGATGAGGTTTGAGCTTAATAAACTGACAGTCAGCCAGCCGGGGATCGATATGTGGAGAATGCTCTGCTTCGCGCTCGATCATGGTTCCGGAATAAAAAGCATAGGTTCTCCTTATAAATTCCTTGAAGAAGCGCCTCCGGTGTTTTCGGTCTGGAACGTGTCGGTGGGCCCGATCCTTTTTGCCGGCAACCACCGCGCCCTCTTTGCCCAGGTCCACGGGTTCACGGATATTAATATGTCGTGGATAAACGTCCCCGGCCGCGCGGTAGAATTTACCGCCGCCATGAAGCGTAATATCGCTAACGTGGAAGATACCTTCGGCAGTCGAAAATTATTGGCCCTGGCGAGGAGTTTTATCGCGCAGGTAGAGGCAAGCGAAACCTAGCGGCTGTCATTTGATCTCCAGGATCTTGTATTTGACCAATCCCCTGGGCACCTCAACCTCTACCATTGCGCCTTTTTTCTGGTACATTAACGCTGAACCTACCGGGGACTCGTTTGAGATCATTTTCTGGAAGATATCGGCCTCCATGTCGGACACGATCTTGTATTCGAATTCCTCTCCCGTATCCATCGCCTTGATCCTTACGTTCGAGTTGAGAGCGACCGAATCCTTTTTAGGAATCTTTGCTTCTTCCGTGATCTCGACCGATTCAAGGTTTGCCTCCAGCTCCCGGATCCTCGCCTCATTGAGCCCCTGCTCTTCCCGGGCGGCGTGGTAGGCGGAATTTTCCCTAAGGTCGCCATGCTCCCTCGCCTCGCCGATCGCCTTGCTTATGCGCGGTCTTTTCTTTTTGAGCTCGTCCAGCTTTTCCTTCAGCCGGTCATAGCTTTCTTTGGTCATGTATTCGCCCATAGTTCCTTCCCCTTTTCTTTGATTTGATAACAGAAGATACAATTATACACTGAAAATGCTTATTTGAAAAAGTTTCTAGTTCGCGGTCAGATCAGGTTGTATCTCACGAAGAACATGTTGTAGTAACGGGAATAAGTGCCCCCGTTGATGAACATCGTTTCCCCGGAGTATCCAACCATCATCGGCGTATTGAACAGATTGATATCCGTCCCCAATTCGTAGTTTAAAAGGCTCGCCGGCACTCCCAGTACCGATGCGTTCTGAGCCCCTCCTCCCGGGATCAGCGAGTAAAACGCGCGGCCTAAATATTTGTTCCCCAGTATCGGCAGTACCGTCGCCA
>CAIYXV010000118.1 GCA_903930225.1 uncultured bacterium
CCGCCCATTATTGATAAAAATCGGTTCGGATATTTTCAAATGCGGTCAGATCTGCTCGTTACGGTAAAAAGAGCAAGCTAACCACAGGCCTGTATGTCACAGGGATTCAAATAGGGAAAAAGAGGGAGGCTCCATGCTCCGCATGGAGGGAGAAAAAACGGGAGTTTTTTCTCCGGGGGAGCAGTGGAGCGAAGCGGAACGTCGAGGGGGCAAAGCCCCCTTGAAGCGCAGGCGCAGTGAGCAGAGCGAACATAGCCGAGCAGTGAGAGTCCCTGTTTATTCTTACCGAGTAGAAGGGCGAGGTTTTTAATTATGCCTTATTACGTCTATATCATCGAATGCTCAAATAAAGCTCTTTACACCGGCATAACTAACGATCTAAGTCGAAGATTTACCCAGCACCAAACCGGCAAGGGCGCCCGCTACACAAAATACAATCCGGCGGTAAAAATAAGATATTATAAGAAATATAAAAACAGATCGGAGGCGGCCAAAAGGGAAGCTGAGATCAAAAGCTGGCCAAGGACGAAAAAGTTAGCGCTTATTAAGGGAGATAAATAGGCCCTTTATCTCAACCCCAGCCCGCTTAGAAATTCCACTGTACGTTCGCAAAGGGGATTATGTTTGCTCTCCGGTCCGAAGAATCAGCCGCGTAGAAGAGGCCTCCGACGCCTATCGTCCGGCCCTCGTTTAAGAAATCCGCGCCCACGGCCATCTCGGAGCTCCGGCCAATGGGGATCCAGTTCGAATAAGCTTCAAAGAATATGTGCGTCACATCGCTTTGGTTGGTTATTAACCCGGCTTTATATCCCAGTCCCGGCGAATTGATCGGGTTTGACGACGGCGCCGAGGTGTCATTTATGTTGGCGGTCCATTTGAGCCCCGCATGCAATATGTAATTGCCGTTATCAAGGCCCTTAGAGAGGATCACCGAATAATCGGTTGAGATCGGCGTGCTGGCCACGAGCGGGTAATAGATCGATGCGCCGAGCGATACTTGAGGCGCGCTGTCCGATTCCTCTACCACAACGTATTTGCCGTAAACGTTAGGCGTCTGGAACAGGTAGAGCAGGGCGTTGGTCCCTATCTGGAATTTATCTGACATGCCGTAATTCGCCCAGCCGATCACATCCATATTCCATTTTCCCTGTTTAAGAGTATAGGCGGTATCTGAGAATAACGCCCAGCAGGGTTTTGACGCGGCCAGGCTTTGCGAACCCGCTAATAAAATGAGGCCGATCACCAATGCGATAATATTGTTTTTCATGATTACTCCTTTTTTGTTCAAGCAATTATACTCTATTTGTACGCGGTTTCCAAACCCGATTGAAATTTCGCTTGACAGCCTCCGATAGATATCATATAATGCCCATCAGTAAGGTAGGGATAAGACATGAAGATAACTTATAAAGGTGATTACGCGTTGAAGGCAGTGATGGATCTGGGCTCTCACACTGGGGAGCCTCAATCCGCGGATCAGATCGCCCGGAGGCAGGATATCCCGTTCAAGTTTTTAGAGCAGATCATGCTGCTGCTGAAGAAGGGCGGATTTGTAAAAGCGCAGAGAGGGAAAAAGGGCGGATATCTTTTGACCAGATCGCCGGCAAAGATCACGATGGGCGAGGTGCTGCGTTACATCGAAGGGCCGGTCGAGCCGATCGCGTGCGTGCGCAAAGGCGGGGAAAGGACCTGCAGTTACGCCAGCCGGTGCAGCCTCAAAGATGTCTTTGATGATATCGGGAAATACACGGCCAAAATAGTTGACGGCATAACGTTTGAGGACCTGATCAATAAACAGGCAAAAAAAATGAAAATGCGCGGCCCCGACATGTATTATATATAATATAATACTTGAGCGGGGCGGATTGAATCGAATGTAGAGAAATATATTTAGGAGGAAAATAAAATGAGCAAAATAGACAAACAATTGAAAACTGATTCGATACTTCTTCACGGCGGGCAGGAGGCCGATCCGACGACCGGATCGAGGGCGCTTCCGATTTATCAGACGACTTCATATCAGTTCAAGGATACGGAACATGCCGCGAACCTTTTTGGGCTGAAGGAATTCGGCAACATCTATACCCGCCTCCAGAACCCAACAACCGATGTTTTCGAAAAGAGGGTGGCATTGCTTGACGGGGGAGTAGGTGCGGTTGCGGTCGCGAGCGGCCAATCAGCAATAACGCTGGCCCTGCTCAACATCGCGCAGGCCGGGGATGAGATCGTTTCAGCCGACAATCTTTATGGCGGGACGTACAATCTCTTCCATTATACCTTTCCCAAATTCGGCATAAAGGTCAACTTCGTCAAATCGAACGACCTGGACGCGCTCGAGAAAGCGATCACCTCAAAGACCAAGGCCGTTTACGCGGAGTCGATCGGCAATCCCAAACTGGATGTGGCCGACCTTGAAGGGATTGCCAGGATCGCGCATAAGCACGGTTTGCCGGTCGTGCTCGATAATACATCGTCGCCGTACATTTTAAGGCCGATCGAGCACGGCGTGGACATCGTCGTATATTCCGCCACAAAATTCATCGGGGGGCATGGGACCTCTCTGGGCGGGGTGGTCGTCGACTCCGGCAAATTCGACTGGACCAGCGGCAAATTCCCGCTGATCGCGGGGCCGGAGCCCAGCTATCACGGAAAGGATTTTGTGGAAGAGCTCAAGCCGTTGGGGAACATCGCTTATATCATCAAGCTGCGAGTGATCCTGCTTAGGGACCTGGGGCCGGCGATCTCGCCGTTCAACGCGTGGCTTCATGTCCTTGGATTGGAAACACTGCATTTGAGGATGAAAAGGCACTGCGAGAACGCGGTGGCGGTCGCGCAGTACCTCGAAAAACACCCGAAGGTGCAGTGGGTAAATTACCCGGGGCTTGATTCAAGCCCGGAAAAAGAAAGAGTGAAAAAGTATCTTCCGAAGGGAGCGGGCGCGATCATTGGGTTCGGCATCAAAGGCGGGATCGAAGCCGGGAAAAAGTTCATCAATTCGCTTCAGCTGATCTCGCATCTGGCGAACATCGGTGATGCTAAATCGCTGGCGATCCATCCGGCAAGCACCACCCACCAGCAGCTGACCGCGGAAGAGCAAAAAGCCACGGGCGTGACGCCTGATTTTATAAGGCTGTCGATCGGCATCGAGGATATAGGCGACATTCTCGAGGACATCGGCCAGGCCTTAAAGAACGCGTGAATTAATTGAAAGAAGGGGATCAATATGGGAAAAATATTTGAAAGCATAACTGAAACTGTGGGGAACACTCCGCTGGTCCGGCTGAATAAGCTGGCCCAGGGAGCGGGGGCGACTGTGCTGGTTAAGGTAGAATCGTTCAATCCATTATCCAGCGTAAAGGACCGGATCGGCGTTGCCCTGATCGAGGACGCGGAGAAAAAGGGGCTGATTAAGAAGGATACTGTGATCATTGAACCGACCAGCGGCAACACGGGGATTGCGCTGGCTTTTGTCGCGGCCGCAAAAGGGTACAAGCTGATTCTTACCATGCCGGAGACGATGAGTATTGAGAGGCGCCAGCTGTTCAAAATATTCGGTGCGGAACTTGTGCTTACCGAGGGACCAAAGGGGATGAAGGGAGCGGTGGCAAAAGCGGAAGAGCTGGTCAAATCAACGCCCAACAGCTTTATGCCCCAGCAGTTCAACAATCCCGCCAATCCGGAGATCCACAAAAAGACCACGGCGGAAGAGATCTTAAAAGATACCGGAGGCAATATCGATTATTTTGTGGCGGGAGTGGGCACCGGGGGGACGATTACCGGAGTGGGCGAGGTGCTGAAAAAAAGATCGAAGAATGTGAAGCTCATCGCGGTCGAACCGAAAGATTCACCCGTGCTGTCCGGAGGCAACCCCGGTCCGCATAAGATACAGGGTATCGGAGCCGGATTCGTGCCGCAGGTGCTGAATACGAAACTGATCGACGAGATAATCCAGGTGGAAAGCGCCGATGCCGGGAACATTGCCCGAAGGCTTGCCCGGGAAGAAGGCATACTGGCCGGAATTTCGAGCGGCGCGGCTCTCTGGGCGGGGCTTGAGGTCGCCAGGCGCCCGGAAGCGAAAGGAAAAACTATCGTTGTCCTTCTCCCTGATAGCGGGGAAAGATATTTAAGCACCTGGCTGTTCGGTGAGCAATGATCAATAGAAACTTCTGGAAACAAGTCTCTTAAAAGTATAGAATGATAAGGTAAATTAATGGCAAAAAAAGTAAAAGCGAACGCCGGGAACGCCGGCATAGTAAAGGTTAAAACCTTCGAATTTGAAGGCTCGCTTCAGCTCGAGTCGGGGAAGTCACTTGGCCCGATAACGATCGCGTACGAAACCTGGGGCACTCTTAACCACGACCGGAGCAACGCGGTGCTCATCGCCCACGCGTTTTCCGGAGATTCTCACGCGGCCGGTTTTTATGAGGGAGAGACTGTCCCCGGTTGGTGGGACGATCTGATCGGACCGGAGAAGGCATTTGATACCGATAAATATTTTATCATCTGTCCTAACGTCATTGGCGGCTGCCGCGGCTCGACCGGACCGGCTTCGATAAATCCTGCTACCGGGAAACCTTACGCAACCGCGTTCCCGATCGTCACGATCGGCGACATGGTCCTGGCGCAAAAAAAGCTGATCGATCATTTAGGGATCAAGAAACTCTTAAGCGTGGCCGGAGGGTCCATGGGCGGAATGTTGGCGCTCGAATGGGCGGCACAGTATCCTGATAGCGTCGCGAGTGTTATCCCGATCGCGGCGGCGCTCAAGCACTCCCCTCAGCAGATCGCGTTCGACGAAGTGGGCCGGCAGGCGGTAATGGCCGATCCAAACTGGAACGGCGGTAATTATTATGGTGGGTCGGCGCCGGAAAAAGGGCTGGCGGTTGCACGGATGATCGGCCATATCACTTACATGAGCAAAAGCTCGATGGAAGAAAAGTTCTCCCGGCGGCTGAAGAACGATGACTTAAGCTTCTCGTTCAACGCGGATTTTGAGGTCGAAAGATATCTCCGCTACCGGGGAGAGAATTTCGTGGGCCGGTTCGACGCGAACTCGTATCTTTATATCACCAAAGCCATGGACTATTTCGACCTGTCGGGAGAAAAGTTCTTTGGCAGAAATAAGACGATAAACACGAAATTTCTGGTGATCGCCTTTACTTCCGACTGGCTTTACCCCGTGGAGCAGTCCAAGGAGATCGTGAAACTTATGAAAAGCCGCCACGTGGATGTGTCGTTCTGCGAGATACAATCGGAATACGGCCATGATTCATTTTTGGTCGAGACTGATGAGGAATCTCACCTTATCAAGCATTTCCTAAAGGGGCTGGCATGAACGAAAATAGACTGGACATAAAAATAATATCGGAATTCATAAAGCCCGCCTCCCGGGTCTTAGACCTTGGCTGCGGGGAAGGCGATCTGCTCGCCTCCCTGATCGCCGAGAAAAAGGTGCTGGGGCAGGGGATCGAGATCGATCCTATGGCGGTCAGAAAGTGCATAGAAAAAGGCTTAAACGTCACCCAGGAGAATATCGAGAACGGATTGAGCTGGTACCCGGATAACTCTTTTGACTATGTAATATTGAACCAGAGCATGCAGCAGGTCCTGCACGTCGACAAACTGCTCCAGGAAGCTTTTCGGGTCGGCAAATACGTGATCGTGGGTTTCCCCAATTTCGCGCAGTTGCGTTCGAGGTTGGACATATTCTTCTTTGGCAGGACGCCGATCACCAAATCGCTTCCTTACCAGTGGTTCGACACCCCGAACGTGCATTTCCTCACGATCAAGGATTTTAAGGTGTTTTGCGCGCGAAAAGGGTTCCGGATCCTGGCTGCGAGGTACATCGGAGAGAAGGGGGAGATAAAGTTCTGGCCCAATCTGTTCGCGGTGGATGGGGTCTTTCTGGTCGCGAAAGAATAAATCACGGATCGATTATGAAAGGGTGAATTTAGATGACAATAATGCATGCGATCGTTCTGGGAATAATTCAGGGAATAGCGGAGTTCCTCCCGATCAGCAGTTCCGCTCATTTAGTCTTTATTCCATGGATCCTTAATTGGCAGCCGCACACGCTCACCTTTGACGTCGCGCTCCATATCGGAACGCTTTTTGCGCTGCTGGCTTTTTTCTGGGAAGAGTGGTGGGGGATAATCAGGGGCCCGCTGGTCTGGCTGCTGCTGCTCGGCTGCATTCCGGGCGCGGTCGCCGGGTTTGTGGGCGAAAAGTATTTTGAGGAAACTTTCCGCGGTCCGGTAACGATCGCGGTTTTTATGATCGGGCTGGCGCTCCTGTTGTGGCTGGCTGAAGTCTACGGCAAGAAAAGAAGAGATCTCGCAGCGGTTAACTGGATCGACGCTACGGTCATTGGAATTTCGCAGGCGCTGGCGCTCATGCCGGGAGTTTCCCGCGCGGGTATAACTATGACTTCCGGACTGTTCATGGGGCTTAATCGGGAATCGGCGGCAAAATTTTCTTTTCTGCTTTCGGCGCCGATCATTGCCGGGGCCGGATTGTACAAAGGATACGGTTTATTGAAACATGGCTTGCCCGGCGATGAGCGACTGCCGTTTATTATTGGCATGCTGACCGCGGCGGTGGTCGGATTTTTCGCGATCAAATATCTTCTGCAATATCTGCAAAAGAACAGCTTCTATCTTTTTATTTGGTATCGTCTGATCGTGGGGGCGGGGCTGATCGCGCTGTTTTTGATCCGTTCAAGATAGAACGCGGCTCGAGTCAGATTATCGTCTCGCCTAGAACTGGTTGATCCTGCTTATCATTTCATTCAGCCGGCCGTAATGGTCGCGGTTAAAACGCATGATCAGCCGGGGCAGCTGGGTGCAATCTTTGTCTTTTATTTCTTCGGCAGTCGGGCCGCAAGCTTCGATCTTTCCTTCCACTAATATATCAGAGAATTTTCGGTTCAATTCGTTTATGGCGGAGGCGGGAAGCTCGCGGTTCAACCTTAAAACGGTTTGAGGACCGACCGACCGGATCGAGTGGTAGATCCGGTAGAAGTCCATTATTTCATCGACTGCTTCTTTAGCCGAACTCACGATCCGGAAAAGGCTAAGATCGCTTTTGGTTATAAACCCGCCCTTTAGCAGTTCTTTTTTTATAAAATACAGCCAGGTCTTCCAGTAGGAGCTCCATTTTGGATTGATCAGCAGGATGGGGCGGGGAGCGCTTTTCCCGGTCTGGAAAAGCGTCAGCATCTCGAACGCTTCGTCGTTGGTGCCGAATCCGCCGGGGAAAAGCACGGTCGCGTTTGATTCCTTGACGAAGATCAGCTTGCGGGCAAAGAAGTACTTGAATTCGATCAGCTTTTCGCCGCGCGCGATAAAAGGATTGGCTTTTTGCCGATTCGGCAGGCTGATGTTCACGGCAAAGCTCTGGTCCGCCGCGCCCCGGTTGCCGGCTTCCATCACTCCTCCTCCGCCTCCGGTGATGACCATATATCCTTTCTGGCAGATCATTCGGGAAAAATCACCGGCGATCTTATATTCGTCAGAATCAGGCTTGACCCTGGCCGATCCCCAGACGGTGACCTTTGGCGTGCCCCGGTATTTCTGGAAGATCCGGAAGGCATGCCTTAATTCCTTCAGCGCAGAATTCAGAATGCGCAGGTCGTATACGTCCGCCCGGTCAAGATGAAGTTTGATGATCGTCGTGAACATTTGCCGCAGGAGCTCTTCGGTTTCCGGGGTGCTGTATTTTTTGGTTAAGGATTCGATCTCTTTATCGATCTCAATCTTTTCGGTCGTATATTTTCCGTACATGAATTATGTTTTATCTTCCGTAGATCCCGGTCAGGCTGGCCTGGGCCAGGATATGCCCGTTCATTAGTTTTAGCAGTTCTTTGCGGTCGAGGCTCTTGTCGTCCGGTAATTTAGTATCAAGCGCGTAAAGTTTAAATATATAATGGTGGGGTTTGCCGGGTGGCGGGGAGGGGCTTATATATTCCGTTCCGCCGATCGTGTTCTTTCCGAAAGATGCTTCGGCGGGCATCGTTCCTTCGCTGATCCCTTTTGTCTCCGGGGAAAGGTTATAAGCGATCCAATGTACGAATATCCCTCTCGGCGCGTCGGGATCTTCGAGGATCAGGACCAGACTTTTCGCGTTCTTTGGAACGTTCTTAAATATCAGCGGAGGATTGATGCTGTCACCGTCCGCCGTGTATTTTATGGGCAGGACCGAATTATTTTGATAGGCGGGACTTTGAATAATAAGATTATTTTTAAGCATGATCGAACCTTCCTTTTTATGCGCGTAGGCGATCCCTGAAATCAGCAGCGCGGCAAGAAGCAAGAGTAATAGTTTTTGCATCTCAGTGATGATTATAAGTTCAGGGGAGTGAAGTGTCAATCGCCGGGTCACGATTAGCCGGAAAGATCAGGCCCATCGGCTAGATATCGAGCTCTAGCGCTTCTTCTTTTTCCCCGGTGGGAGTTTCTCGATCGATCCTTTGGGTGACGAATCCGTGCTGTTTAAGGTCAAAGAACCATTTGACCGCCGAATCGGCAACGATTATCAGCACCAGGATCAGCATCGTGCCTGAAAGCAGAGCGTTGAGATTGCCGTTGAACGTTTGCTGGGGCAGATAATTGTTGAGAATATTCTCGATCCCCGCGTCGACCGTAGTCGCCAGCATAAAGAGCATAGGGATAAAGGTCACCAGGCCGTAAAGCTTGTTGCGGTTGTTCTTCATGATGATGGTGGTGCCGATCGCCAGGGCGGTGGTGGCCAGGAGCTGGTTGGCCACCCCGAACATCGGCCAGATGGTGCTGATGTCGCCGTTGTAAACCAGATACCCCCAGGCCAATACCACCAGCGCGCTGGTGATGATTATCCCGGGCATCCATTTTTGATCGCCCAATGGTTTGATGAACCGTCCGAGAATGTCTTGCGTGATGTAGCGCGCGACCCGGGTGCCGGCGTCGATCGTGGTCAGGATGAACAGCGCCTCGAACATGATCGCGAAATGATACCAGTAGCCCATCAGGCCTTTCATTCCCGGTATGCCGGAGAATATCTGCGCCATGCCGACCGCCAGGGAAACCGCTCCGCCCGGACGGCCGGTGATGTTTTCCTGGACCATTTGCGAAAGGACGGGGAGGTTGACCACGCTCATTCCAAGCTTCTGGAAGATCTCCGGTTTGCAGTTGATGGCGAAATAATCTCCGGGAAAAAGTGACGTGGCGGCGATCAGGGCCATGATCGCTACAAAACCCTCGACCAGCATCGCTCCGTAGCCGATCGGCCGGATGTCGCTTTCGTTCGAGAGCATCTTGGGAGTGGTGCCGGATGAAATAAGGGCGTGAAAGCCCGAGATCGCGCCGCAGGCGATGGTGATGCAGACGAACGGCCAAACGCGGCCGGGAATGATCGGCCCTCCGCCAAAAATAAAAGGCGTTACCGCCGGCATCTTGATCGCCGGATGCACGATAAAGATCCCGACCGCCAAAAGCGCGATCGTTCCGATCTTAAGGTATGAGCTTAAATAATCGCGGGGAGCCAGGAGCAGCCAGACCGGCAGGACCGAAGCAAAAAATCCGTAGATCGGCAAGAGGATCGCCAGCTGCTGGCGCGAATAGGTGAAGGCCAGGGCCGCGGGAGAATGCTGAATGTAAAACCCAAAGAACACCCCGGCCAGCAGCAGGATGCTTCCGATGACCGATGCCTCCGCGATCGCGCCTTTTCTGATAACGTACATATAGAACCCGATAAAGATCGCGGCCGGTATGCTTACTATAATAGCGAACGTTCCCCAGGCGCTGTCGGCGAGCGTGTTGACCACCACGATCGAAAGCCCGGCCAGGGCGGTGATGATTATAAATAGCACCGCGATCGCGGTCGCGACCCCGGCGGTGCGCCCGATATAATCCCGTGCGATCTTGTGCAGGGACAATCCGTTGTGCCTCACGGACGCAAAAAGGATCACGTAATCATGAACCGCTCCGGCCAGCACGGCGCCGATTATAATCCAGATCGCTCCCGGAAGGAAACCGAACTGCGCGGCCAGTACCGGCCCGACCAGCGGCCCCGCACCGGCGATCGCCGCGAAATGATGGCCAAACAGCACCCATTTGTTGGTCGGATGATAATCGTGGCCGTCATTCAGCCGGTTGGCGGGAGTGACTTTTTTGGGATCGAGCGCGAGGACCTTTGCGGCCAGGAACGCTGAATAGTAGCGGTAGGCGAGGACAAAAACACAAAGCGCGACTACCAGCAGTACCAGTGCGTTCATGATAAATAATTATAACATGCAGGCGGTATTTTGCATTTAAAATTCGTGGTAAAATAACCGCAATGACCGAAGAGTTTGATATAAGGAACATAAAAGGGCTGGGCGAAAGCGAAGCCGCGGAGCGGTTAAAAAAAGAAGGGTTCAATGAACTTCCCGCGCAAAAAAGCCGCAACTTTATCCAGATCTTGATAAGCGTCGTCAAAGAGCCGATGCTGATGCTCCTTCTTTTCAGCGGCCTGATCTATCTTTTTCTCGGCGAAGCAAGGGATGCCGCCATGCTGCTGCTGTTCGTGGTGGTCGTGGTCGGCATAACGTTCGTCCAGGAAAGAAGGACCGAACGGGCGCTCGACGCGCTCAAGAACCTTTCCAGTCCCCGGGCGCTGGTCATCCGTGACGGAAAACAGGTAAGGATCCCGGGGCGGGAAGTGGTTCGGGACGATATTATGATCTTGAGGGAAGGCGACCGCGTTCCTGCCGATGCTACCGTGATCTTCTCCGGCAATCTTACGATCAACGAATCTCTTCTCACCGGCGAATCGCTGGCAGTCCGCAAAACAGAGTGGGACGGTAAGACGGAATTCAGACAGCCGGGTGGGGAAGACCTTCCGTTCGTTTTTTCCGGCACGCTGGTAGTGCAGGGACACGGTGTCGCCCGGGTCGCCAGGGTCGGAGCGAATACTGAAATGGGAAAGATCGGACGGGCGATCGGGTCCATTGAAGAAGAAGATACTCAACTCAAAAAAGAAACGGCGCGGCTGGTACGCGACTTCACGATCGGCGGGCTGGCCCTTTGCCTGCTCGTGATCCTGATCTACGGCGTGACCCGCGGGGACTGGCTCAACGGGTTCCTTGCCGGTTTGAGTTTGAGCATGGCGATGCTTCCCGAAGAGTTCGCGGTGGTGCTTCTCATATTTTTAAGCCTGGGCGCCTGGAGAATGTCCAAGCGCCAGGTCTTAACAAGGCGGATGCAGGCGATCGAGACTTTGGGTTCGGCGACCGTGCTTTGCGTGGATAAGACCGGCACCATTACCATGAATAAAATGGTAATGAGCGAACTTTTGGCGAACGGCGAGCACTGCCGGGTGGACGGTATAACAGGCAATCTACCCGAAAAATTCCATGACCTGCTTGAATTCGGCAATCTCGCCAGTCAAAAAGATCCGTTCGATCCGGTGGAAAATGAGATCAAAGACGCGACTGAAAAATTCCTGGGAAACAGCGAGCATATCCACCATAACTGGAAACTGGTAAGAGAATACGCGCTGTCTAAGCACCTGCTCGCGCTTTCCCATGTCTGGGAGTCGCCGGATAAGATGAACTATGTAGTCGCCGCCAAAGGCGCTCCGGAAGCGATCTTAGACCTGTGCCATTTGCCCGAAAATGAAAAGCAATCCCTGCTGCAATGGGTGCATAAGATGTCTAATAACGGCTTGAGGATACTCGGAGTAGCGAAGGCGCAGTTTGAGAAGGGCTCTCTTCCCCGGGAACAGCATGACTTTAGTTTCACATTTGTCGGACTGATTGGGTTCGTTGACCCGGTGCGGCCCAGCGTGACGGAGTCGCTGAAAGAATGTTACGAGGCCGGGATCCGCGTGATCATGATCACCGGGGATTATCCGGGCACCGCCCAGCACGTAGCGAAGCAGATCGGCCTTAAAAATCCCGACAAATTTATCACCGGAGCGGAGATCAAGAACATGGATTTTAACCAGCTAAGGGAAAGACTGCTTGATACCAATATCTTTGCCCGCGTGGTGCCCGAGCAGAAGCTGGAGATCGTTTCCGCGCTCAAGGCGAACGGCGAGATCGTGGCCATGACCGGCGACGGGGTCAACGACGCGCCCGCGCTCAAACTGGCGCAGATCGGGGTGGCGATGGGGGAGCGGGGTACCGATGTGGCGCGCGAGTCGGCCGACCTGGTCCTGTTGGACGATAATTTCTCCTCGATCGTAGAGGCGGTCCGGATGGGAAGAAGGATCTACGATAATCTTAGAAAAGCGATCTCATATATCTTTTCGGTCCATGTCCCGATCGCGGGCATGGCGCTTTTGCCGGTGCTGTTTAAAATGCCGCTGGTCCTTTTGCCTGCCCACATCGCGTTCCTCGAACTGATCATCGATCCCGCCTGCTCGACCGTTTACGAGGCGGAGCCGGAAGAATCAAACATCATGAAAAGACCGCCCCGCCGCCTCGACCAGCCGCTGTTCGACCGGTCGACCTTTTTCACCAGCCTATTCCAGGGTTTAAGCGTTCTGGCGGTCGTTTTTATGGTCTTCTTTATCGCGCTTTATCTGGGCAAGGGGGAGCTGGACGCGCGAACGCTCACCTTTACCGCGCTGGTCGTGGCCAATCTGTCCCTTATCATTGTCAACCTTTCCTGGGAGAGAAGGATCAGGGATATTCTTTTTGACAACAATCCCGCTCTCCGTTTTGTGACGGCGGGCGCGGTTATTTCACTGGGACTTATCCTATACGTTCCTTTTTTAAGGGAAATGTTCCATTTTTCCATCCTTCACGCCAGTGATGTTTTAAGCGCGGTCCTGGCGGGAGCGGTCAGCGTGCTGTGGATCAGGGCGGTAAGAAAAAAATGAAAAATAAGATCGATCTGCTTTCGGGCGACGAGGCATTGGGAGCGTCGATCGCTGGGCTTTGATCTTTTTTATCATGCAAGTTTTTGGCTTCAAAATACGATAAAATATATGTATGGCAGACCAATCAATTGCACCTATAAATCCTAATATCAGCGGCCAGAAAGAAGCTGTGGCCGGGAACCAATCCATTGCTTTTACCTCGACCGACCGCAAATTGATCGAAGAGCGGGGAGGGGAAATCAACAAAGCCCGCTCCTTTAAGGATATTTTCAATCAAAAAGGCCTTGCCGCGAAAGTAGAGAACGAAGAGACCACAGTCGAGCCGGGGCTGGATGTTGATATCCAGGAGCTGGCAAAAAGAAAACGCGACCACGCGCAGATGCTTAGCAATTCACCGGTCAAAGCGGTGCGCGACAAGATTGACACCTCGGGGGGGAATCTGCCGCCGCCACCCGCCGACATGAACCGGGGGCAGGATGAAGAGGTAAAAGAAGACCTGGAGACGGCGGATATCGGCAAGAAGACCGCGCAGATCGTCAAGGAGCTGAACATGCATCCGGACGACATCGTGGATAAATTCCATCTTGATGAAAAAGACCTCTATAACCTGGTATTCAAGATCAAGGACCTGCACTTAAAGCGGCTGCTGACCAACGACCGAAAGGAATATCTGGAACTGACCGATATTATAAAAAAGGAAACGGTGGCCGCAGCCAAGCCGGAGGCGAAGGAATGGATCGAGAACCGGCTCAACCTGCTCACGCTTTCATCCTCCCAGTACAAGCTCAAACTGCTGGATTCGCTGAAGACCATGGGGTGGAGCGACGAACAAAGGGAATCGGTCAAGTGGCTGCAGCAGATCGCGGACAAATACTCTAAAGAAACGCGCGGACCAGAGTAAGAACGCCGAAGATCAGGAATACCCCGGCAGAGATCCATTGGATATGCTCACCTTTGATGAAACGCTTTACCCACGAACCGGCCAGCGCGGCCAGCGCGTTCACTGCCGCCATTCCCAATGTCGCTCCGATCCATACCTGGATGGGGGTCCCGTATTTCGCGGTCAGGGTGAGGGTTGCCAACTGGGTCTTGTCCCCGAATTCAGCGATGAAAAAAGAGATGAAAATAAAAATAAAAGGATGATCGGATCTGATCGATCCGGTCTTCTCCTCGTCCGTAACTTCTTCTTTACCAAAGATCGCCCATAACCCAAAGATAATAAAGAGTATTCCGGCGAAAGCCTGCAGATAGAAACCGGGGATGAGGCGGTTTACCGCTTCGCCGAAGATGACTGCCAGCGCCATGAGGGCGGCGGTGGCGGTCGTGACCGCGCCGATCACGATCGCAGCGGGGAACCGGGTCGACAGCCCGAGCGTTAAAAGCTGGGTCTTATCGCCCAGCTCCGCTCCGGCTATGATCAGAAAAGCAGCAGCTAAAGGCCAGAAGTTCATTGATGGATTATATCAAATCGCGCCGGATAATAACCTGTTTATATTAAAATTACGGGATCTTTATTGTCTTTATGAGCGGCCGCTCTTTACAACTATAAATGTTTACCATATAATCTTGGATATGAATGAAAAAATGGTGAAAGTCGATCTATGCTGTGGTCCAAATAAGCCGGAAGGATTTATCGGCGTTGATACTGTGAAATGCCCGGGTGTTGATATTGTGGCTGATTTAAATGAAAGATTTCCCTTTGAAGATAATTATATTGATCAGTTAAGAGCCCACGATGCGATCGAACACCTGGCCGATAAAATACACACTATGAATGAAATTTGGAGAATTTGTAAAAATGGCGCGGCGGTTGACATTAAAGTCCCTTCCACTGATGGGAGAGGCGCCTTTCAAGACCCCACTCATGTTAGTTATTGGAATATTAACTCATTTTATTATTACACATCAAATAATCCCGTCTTATATGAGCATTCAAGGAGATATGGATTTAAAGGAAATTTTAAGATAGAAAGTATTTATAATATAAGCGGCATTGATTGTGTAGTCCACGTAATAACAAAACTAATAGTGATCAAAGCATAAACTATTTGTAATCCCTTATAATACTTGACGGATGGTACCAAATCGCGGCGAATAAATGCTATAATGTCCCCGCCATATGACAGAATTTTCAGTAATAATACCGCTGTTGAACGAACAGGAAGTTATTCCCTCGACCTATCTTAAGCTGAAAGAGATCATGGATGGGTTAAAATCACCCTACGAGCTGATCTTCATCAATGACGGCAGCACCGATCGCTCCGCCTCCATTATCAAAGAGATCGCGGGGCGGGATGCTAAGATCAAGCTGTTGAGCTTTTCGAGGAATTTCGGCCAGGAGGCGGCATTTAGCGCCGGCCTGGAGTTCGCTTCGGGCCGGGCCGTGATCTTTATCGACGCCGATCTCCAGGACCCGCCTGAGGTCATACCGAAAATGATCGAAAAGTGGAAACAGGGATACGAGATCGTCTACGGCCGGAGGTTAAAAAGGGAAGGGGAAAGCTTTTTTAAAAGATGGTCTTCGGATCTATTCTACCGCTTTTTAAAAAGGATGTCCGATCACGACATCCCGGTCGATGTCGGGTACTTCCGGCTGATCGATCGAAAGGTGTGCGAGGTTATAAAGGGCCTCCGGGAAAAGAGCCGGTTTTTGCGCGGTCTCATCAGCTGGACCGGCTTCAGGCAGGCTTCGGTCGATTACGTCCGGGTTAAACGAAAAGCAGGCGATACCAAATATCCACTCGGCCGAATGATCGAGCTTTCGCTTGCCGCAGTCACTTCTTTTTCCTACAAGCCCCTGCGGATCGCCACCTGGCTTGGATTCATCCTTTCGATCATGAGCTTTATTTATCTTCTGGTCGTGTTGTTCGAAAAAATATTCACTTCGAGCACGGTTTCAGGCTGGACTTCGATCATCGCGATCAACCTGTTCTTTAACGGAGTGGTCCTTATCATTTTAGGCATCATCGGGGAATATATCGGACGGATCTACGAGGAGGCTAAGGACCGGCCTTTATATATCATTGCGGACAAGACGGGTTTCAATTAGCGGAGGTCGTGCAGCAGCGCTTTCCATTCCCTCACGAACAAATTGATGTCGAAGATCTTCGACGCGTATTCTCTTTTTTCATCATTGACGATGTCCCCGCTGTTCAATACCTGCTCCATTTTATCCGCCAGGTCTTTTGAGTTTCCCGCTTTCGCGATCTTTCCCATGCCGGTGATCTGCACCGGCACCCTGACCCCCGGAAGGTCGGTCGCGATCACGGGCTTTCCGAAGAGCATCGCTTCCGCCTGTACCATTCCGAACACCTCGGTCTTGCCGATCGAGGGAAGCACCAGGCAGTCGATGTTCTTGTAGAACGCGCCCAGGGCCCCGCCGCTTAATTTACCAAGAAAGATGTGCCGGATATCTTTTTCAACCAGGCGATTGATGATCTTTTTGGAGTAGGGGTCTTCGGCCGAATGGAGTCCGGCGAAAACCAGTACCGGGTCTTTCAAATTGGCTTGCGCGACCGCGTCGATCAGATGTTCGATCCCTTTTTCGCTAATGATCCGGCCGCTGTAGCCGATCCAGATATTCCCGCCCTTGCGGTTTTTCAGCTCTTCGAACTTTTCTTCATCTACCGGGACCGGTTCGATCGGAGGCAGGATGTAGATCAGTCTTTCATTGAACCGACTGATGCTCTTCTTGCTCTGGGCAAAATCCCGGGTATGGGTCACGATCCGGTCGGAGAGGGCGAGCTGAAAAAACACGAATGCGTTGAGCAGCCAGTCGAACATTTTTCCGGCCGGGCCGCCGATCCCGTAATCGCAATTATAGATGGATACGGTCTTTTTTTTCAGCAGGCGGGCGAGGATAAGGGCGGAAAGCCCTTCGAAATTAGGAAGATTTACCACCACGGCATCCGAATTTTTGATATCCCGATAGATCCGGAAGGGGTAGAACGGCATCAAAAACCCTCCCGGGATCTTCATCAGGCCGCTAAGCCTTCGAACCTCCGCGCGGTCGATCGTCTCATTAGCCGGAAGGTCTCTTTTGAATTTGGCAGTCAGTACTTTTATCTTGAAACCCTCTTCGGACAGGTGTTTGACCAGCCGGTAGGGATATTTAACAATCCCTGTAACATTAGGGGACCAGTAAGTTGAGATCAGACTGATTTTCATATGCCGGACTTAATGATACCAAAAACCGGACGAGTATACGAGAAATATTTTACGGCGGGATAACCTTCTTTTTGAAATCACGGCCTCGTGTGATAAGATAATATCATGAAGATCGTACTTATTGGCCTGCCGCAGGCCGGACACCAGCAGCTTTTTTCAATATTGACCGGCATACCGCTTGAGACCGTCATGCTCAAGCCGATGGAGGTCCAGCAGGGGATATCGGAAATAGGTGACCTGCGCTTTGACCGCCTGGTTAAACTGTATAATCCTAAAAAAGTCGCGCGCGCGCGGATCGAGTATACGCTTCTTCCTGATTTTAACCTTCAAGGCCCGTTAAAAGAATTAATCTTTACCCAGTTAAAAAATGCCGATGAGATCTGCTTTATAGTGAAACAAGAATCGGCGGTATCAGATCTTCTAAACTTTAAATCCGAAATGGTCATTTACGATACGATGCTGGTGGAAAAGAGGTTGGACAGTATCAGCAAAGAACAGCGGAAAAAATACTCGGAGATAAAGGAAAAAGAAAAAGAGATAATGGAAAGTTGCAAAAAGCAGCTGGAGTCGGAGAAAATGATCAAAGACCTTGAATTTGCGGAAGACCAAATTAAAAATCTTAAAACCTATCAATTCTTTACGTTAAAGCCCATTTTTGCGGTCATCAACGTGTCCGAAGATAAGATAAAGGATACTTCGGTATCTTCCGAAGTCAGCGCAAAGACCGGTTTTCCCTGTGTCCAGCTTTGCGCCGAATTGGAAGAAGAGATCAGCCGGCTTACGCCCGATGAGCGGGAAGTATTCATGAAAGAGCTGGGGGTAGAGGAACCCGCCACCGCCAAGATGACCCGCATGGCTTACGAAGGGCTGGGGTTGATCTCGTACTTTACGGTTGGAGAGGACGAAGTAAAAGCCTGGTCGGTAAGAAAAGGCGCCTTCGCGCCCGAAGCGGGCGGAGTGATCCACTCGGACATTGAAAAGGGTTTTGTTCGCGCCGAAATGTGCAAGTATGACGATCTGCTCGCGGCCGGGTCGGAGCAGAAATTAAAAGACTCAGGTAAATTCTATCTAAAGGGCAGGGATTATCAGATCGAGGATGGAGATATCCTAAACTTCCGCTTCAACGTTTGATCCGCTTTTACTAACCGGCCGACATACTGAAATCATCCCCAAAACATGACGATTAAATATTGGCATGAAGATCGATACAAAAATACCTCTTTTAGCGACCGGCGAACCATTCTCGTGCGGTATATCTCCGAGCGTCCCATATATCAGGCGGTGTCTGGGGCCGAGGGCTGATCTTTTGCTCGGCCATCTGGCGGAAAGGAACGGCCGCTTATATGATCAGCATTATTTGAGCCCGGTGCCGACCTTAAGAAGCGTCAAGTTCACCTATGAAGGACAGACCGTGCCGCCGATGGTGCTGGTAAAACCAGGAGAGGTAGCGCGTTTCCTCTCTTTCTATGAAGTAAATATCCATCTCTGGGAATCGGAGCGGTACCGCGACCGCTATTCCGATTCTCTTTCCGGATTCATGGCTCTGGCCCAGTCCCCGCAGCGCCGGAATTTAAAGTATCTTGAAAATTATCTTCTGGTGCTGAAGCCGAACGGGAAAATGATCATGATCGCCGACGATCATACCCATGCCGCTTACGGGTTCGGGCTGGCGCGCCGGATGCAGGTTCTGCGCGATGACGCCGAGCTGTTCCACGTGGATGAGCACAAGGATAATTTTACGGACCGGGGGGTTGAAAAGCTTTTTGCGGAAAACCCATCACTGTATACTTTATCCCAATACTGCAAGACCAGGCTGGAGATCGACAGTTATCTGGCTTACGCCTGCCGGGCCGGTTATTTTAAGCCCAGTAACATAAATTACATTCTGACGGAAAATCTGGGCAGGACGGAAGCCCCGCCTTACCAGCCGGCCGGCAACACGCTCAAAGAAGGAAAAATGCTCCTGCTCGAACAGGTCCCTGAAAAAATGAGAAAAGTGATCGCCCGCGGCGGAAGCGCGATCCTTAACCTTGACTTTGATATCCTGGCATACCGACACGAACCGATCTTTCCGGAAAAAAAGAAAGCCGAATTAGCCGGGGTCGGGGAAGAGTGGGTGATGGGACATCTTATGGAGACTGCCAAGATCGCGGATTTCATATTTATTGCCACCAGCCCGGATTATTTTAATGTTTCAAAAGCTACGGTTGTGAGGCTGATAAAGGCGATCGTCGACGCCGCATAAAAAAAGAGGGCCGGTTAAGACCCTCTTTTTGATAATTTACACAACTATTGTTATTTCGCCTTTTTGTTGTGCTTTTTTTCCGCTTTTACCGGGACTGCCTTCTCGGTTGTTGCCTTTACTTCCTTGTTGGTAGTAACGGTTTTGGTTTCAACCGTTGCTATGGATGTTTTTTCTTCAACCGGCTTCGCTGCCTTTTCTGCGGACGGGGCGCAACCCATGATCAGAACAGAGGCAAACAATACGAACGATATCAACGCGATCGATTTCTTCATATTTTCCACCTCCTTAGTCGCTTAACAAATTACTTTGTATTATATATTAGCCACCGGACGATTTCAATCGAGAAGAAAGAGGTTGACAAAGAGTAGCACTGGATATAAAATGGTGCTACCATGACAAAGGAAAGAGTGATCCGTTTTGGCGTTTCAATGGTCCCCGAGCTGCTTGGCAAGTTCGACCGGCTAATAAAAGAAAAAGGATATACCAACCGCTCCGAAGCGGTACGCGACATGGTCCGGGACAATATGGTTGAGAAGGAATGGGAAGAGGTTAAAGGCGAGGTGGTCGGCACGGTCACTCTGGTCTATAGCCACCACGTTCACGATCTTGCCGATAAGCTGACCGATATCCAGCATCACCACTGCAAAGCCATTGTTTCTACCACGCATATTCATCTTGATGAGCATAATTGCCTTGAGGTAATGATCATGAAAGGTAAAAGCGACGAGGTAAAAGCGATCGCCGAAAGACTGATCAGCACGAAGGGTGTAAAGCATGGAAAGCTGGTTATGACTTCTACAGGAAAGGGCTTAAAATAAAATGGATTGGATAAGGTCTTTACTGCTATTGTTGTTTATCAATGTATTGCTTTATTCCTCTGCCTGGGCCTGCCGTCCGCTGACGGTTGATGATTGCCCGCCGATAGAAAAAGGGAAGATTGGCATTGAATCCGGTATTTCTTCTTTAAAAATTTCCGATTATGTCAGCAACCTGACTGAAGTGACTTCTGTTAAATACGGGATATTTAATAATATTGATGTTGGGGTTGATCTGCCGTACTTGAATTTTACCCAGAACGGAGCACCGAATATTTCCGGCTTGGGCGACGCGATCGTTAAAACCAAGATAAATGTCGTCCCATCAGAAGATCATTTTGCCGGACTGTCCTTTACTGCCGGGGCCAAGCTTAGCAACGGAGACGCGAACAAAGGCCTTGGCAGCGGCGCTACGGATTACTCAATAAATTCGATCCTGACAAAAGAACTAGACAAACTGTCCATGCATTTAAATCTTGGTTATACAATGATCGGCCAGATCGCGGGACAAAGCTTGCGGAACGTACTGAATTATGGCTGTGCCTTCGAAGCGCCTTTTATTGCCGATGCGACTCTGCTGGGGGAGATCTATGGCTTTACCAATTCCGATCCGGCATCGGACCTAAACCCGCTGACCGCTACCCTTGGAGCCAATAAAAAAGTGATCTCCGGATTGACCGCGGATGCCGGATTTTCGGTTGGATTGAACGATGCGGCGCCGCAGAATGTTTTTATGATCGGGCTGACTACGGAAATATAAGGAAAGGAGAAATAATGCATATTCCAAACGATTTTCTCGACCCAAAAGTTTCGGGCAGTATGATGGGTGCGGCGGCGGTGGTGCTCGCGTATGCTCTGGCCAAAGTAAGGGCGGCGGTCACCGCGATCGTTCCGCAGGAGGCCCTGGCGGCGGCGGGGAAGGGGGTTGGTAATCTTTTGAACGGCAGTAGAAGAGCCCTGACAAGATTAGGCGAACGAAAGCTCTATCTTATGGGTATGGCGGCCTCGCTCATATTCGCGGCGCAGATGTTCAATTTTCCGATAAATAACGGCACCTCCGGACATCTTTTGGGCGGAGTGCTGGCATCGGTCCTGCTTGGCCCGTTCGCGGGAACGTTGGTCATTGCCGCGGTGCTGGCCATACAGTCATTGTTTTTCGGCGACGGAGGGATAATGGCGCTGGGAGCCAATATCATTAACATGGCTTTTTTCGGCGCGTTCATTGGTTATTACATTTATTATATTATTAAAAAATACCTGCCGGAATGGGCGAGCATCGGGCTTGCCGCCTGGGCTTCGGTCGTGCTGGCCGCTTTTGCCTGTTCGCTCGAGATCGGATATTCAGGCACGATCGGTTTTAGCGCGATCATTCCCTCGATGTTTAAGGTCCACGCGATCATCGGTATCGTAGAAGCTCTGATTACCGTGACGATGATAAAGGTATTCCGGTCAATGACCGCGGAGAACGGCGAGGAAACAGAATGAAAAAGATAATATTCCTGGCCGTTGCGGTCGCGATCCTGGCCGCTTTTTTTGCCTCGGCCAATCCGGATGGTTTGGATCATGTAGCAGAAACGCTTGGATTCGGCGGTAAAGCGGCAGCCTCCACTGCGATAATGGCCGATTACAAAGTGCCGTTCATCCCGCATGCGTGTGTTTCAACCGCTTTGGCGGGAGTGACCGGAGTACTCTTGACCTTCGGCATTTTTTGGGCAACTATAAAACTTTCGGGAAAAACAAAGTAATCTGTAATATAATTAGTTCATGAAGCTCGCGCTCGCCCAGATCAACAGTATGGTCGGAGATCTTTCGGGGAATACCAAAAAGATCAGGGACTTCATCGGCCAGGCAAGGTCTAACGGCGCCGATCTGGTCGTATTTCCCGAGCTGGCTATTACCGGCTATCCGCCGGAAGACCTGCTGCTCAAGCCTCAATTCATAGCCGATAGTCTGGCCTGTCTGAACGAGATCGCAAAAAGCGCTCAAGGTATCGCGGTTTACACCGGTTTTGTCGACTCCGCGCGCGGCTGTATCTATAACGCCGGCGCCTTTATCGTCAACGGCAGGATCAGAGAGATCTACCGCAAGATGAACCTTCCCAATTATAGCGTCTTCGACGAAAAGCGGTATTTTACCGAAGGGGAAAAAGTTTCGGTCGTAAATTACAAGGGGCTTAAGATCGGCCTGGGCATTTGCGAGGATATTTGGGTCGATGCCGGGCCGTACCGCGAAGAGGCCAAAAAAGGAGCGAAGCTGATACTGAACATCAATGCTTCTCCATATCATATAAACAAAGTAAAGGCTAGGGAAGCGATGCTCAAGAAACGCGCCAGGAGCACCCGGGCCCATGTGGTTTACGTGAACCTGGTCGGCGGACAGGATGAACTGGTGTTCGACGGCGGGAGCATGGCATTCGATCCCAAGGGGAACCTGATCGCCTGCGCCCGGCAGTATGAAGAGGAACTTTTGGTCTTTGATCTTGAAGATGGGAGAATGGCGGACCGATGGTTGGGGGAAGATGAGGAAGTTTATAAGGCGCTGGTGCTGGGGACCAGGGACTATCTCGAAAAAAACGGCTTTAAGGAAGCGGTGATCGGGCTTTCGGGCGGGATCGATTCCGCGCTGACGCTGGCCGTGGCGGCTGACGCGTTGGGAGCGGACCGCGTCCACGCCATCTTTATGCCTTCGCAATTTACTGCCGATCAGAGCTTTGACGATTCAAAAGCGGTCGCCGCGAACCTAGGCGTCAAGCTGTCGGTCGTCCCGATCAAGGAGATCTATTCAAGATATCTGTCCGACCTGGCATCGGGTTTTCAGGGAAGAGCGTCCGATACCGCGGAAGAAAACCTTCAGGCGCGGATCAGAGGTAATATTTTGATGGCGCATTCCAACAAGTTCGGCTGGCTGGTGCTGACCACCGGCAACAAGTCGGAGATGTCCACCGGCTACTGCACGCTTTACGGCGACATGGCCGGCGGGTTCGCGGTGCTCAAGGATGTGCCGAAAACACTGGCCTACCGGCTGGTCAAGTGGAGGAATTTAAAGACGAAGGTCATTCCCGATTCGATCATCAACCGTCCTCCGACCGCCGAGCTCAAACCAAACCAGCTGGACCAGGACACGCTTCCGCCTTATTCTGATCTTGATCCGATCATGGAAGCGTACGTTGAAAAGAACAAGAGCATAAAGCAGATCGCCTCCTTGGGATTCGACCGCGAGACCGTGAAAAAAGTCATCTCCATGATCGATCATTCCGAATACAAGCGCCGCCAGGCGCCGCCCGGCCCCCGCATCACGCCGCGCGCGTTCGGCAAAGACTGGCGCGTCCCCGTCACCAACAAGTACCGCGGCTGAAATTTAGTCCCTTTCCTCACGAATATCCTGTATGGGTATCGGTTCGACTTTCAATGGTTTCCGGGTGGAGCTGTCGCGCTTCAATCTCCCTTCCGCACGCGTAAGGCAGACCCTGCTTGATGTTTGGGGGAGAGAATCGGCAGGAGGATTGGCCAGGGGCGGGGAGCTTTACCGGCAGCTGGCTGACTTCAGGACCCAGCATTGCGATAAGAACGGGATACCCAGGGATGCAAGTGGCAACCTGACTTTGCTGCGATTGGAAGCCCCGTTCCGTCCGCACCTGATCGAAGCCGCGGTCAATGCTTTGCCGAAATTGGAAGAAAGGATGATAGTTGAGTTCTATTACGGAGCTTTTTTAAGCGGTCCGCTGGCTTTCAGCGACAGTCCTTATGTTCAGGTTTCGCACGAACCAAAAGCGCTCGGTCTGGATACTTTACCAGCCGAATTCCTTAAAATGATCGGTCTGCCCAGCCTGGCGGAGTTGAACCTGGCCTCCTTTGCCAAGATGCTGAACCGGGAAGAGCTTGGTAAGATCGCATTGATCCAGAAAACTGCCCTGCCCAAACTGGTTCAGGTGAACTCGACCGATCAGGAGTTCTCGTCGATCGAGAAGATGCAGGAGCTGTTCGACCTTTACCTTGAGATCAATTGCGGGAGCGGACCGGACGTGATCCACGAGCGGCTGGTACGGCCGGGCGGATACCTGATGTTCATGTTCCAGAACGAGGCCGGGTTCCCGGTCGCGTTGAACCGCGCGATGCGTGGTTCGCGCAAATTGATGCGGCTTTCTGCAAGGATAACAAGGATGATCAGCGGGACCCCCGGGTTTGATCTTTCCCGGTACCAGGTGAGCGTTTATCAGAAGCTTTAACGAGCCGCCAGCCGCGGCCGCCCAGATTGGCCCATTCCGGCAAACCCTGCCACCTGAAGCTGGTAAAAGACGACGCTCCGATCAAATCGCGTTTCCGGAAATATTTATGCCGATCTGATCCTCAACCTGAGACTAAAGTCTCGGTTAAATTAAGTGATAGGGATAAGTGGGATTTTATTTTAACCGCGAATTTATTCGTAGGTTGGAATTTGGGATAAAATATATTCACTTGTCTTACCCCCTGTTATGTTTTACAATTCAATCAATATGACATTATTTTTTGAGCAGTTCCTGCGGGTCTTTATCGCCATGTTCATTATTACCGATGTCCTGGGCAATCTTCCGTTCTTCATCGGGCTGACCGAGGGGCAGACCCAGCCGGAACGCAGAAAGACCTTTACCACCGCTATCCTTACCGGCGTGGTGCTGTTGGCGGTATTCGTTTTCGCGGGCTCGCTGATCTTCAATCTTTTTGACCTGACGATCGACGACGTGAGGATCGCGGGCGGCATATTGCTTCTGTTCGTCGCGATCGAGATCATGATCAAGGGAAAGATAGACATTGGACAAAAAGAAGATCTGGGCGTGGTCCCTCTGGGGAGCCCTTTGCTGGTCGGTCCGGGAGCCATTACTTCGGCGCTGGTGATGCTTAAAGTCTACCCGTTCTGGGCAGTGATCGCGGGAATAACCGCGTGCTTTTTGGTGATCTGGCTGATCCTGAATTTTGCGGATACGGTTTACGGGTTCATGGGAAGGAACGGAGCGCTCATTATCACCAAGATCGCGGCTATCATAATCGCGGCGATCGCGGTGCTGTTCATCCGCCAGGGGATCCAGGCGATATTTTTAAAATAGACCGCGGGCAATACTTTTAAGCGGAGCGTTATTCCTTCCAGATCTTATCGTTATATTCGGAGACCATGCGGTGGGTGTTGAAGTATCCCGCCTCGCTGATGCAGTTAATCATCATGTCAACCCAGCTTGAGCTTTCCGTCTGTCGCGCGGCGGAATAATATTCCTTCATCATTTCTTCAAGATTTTGGTAGAGCTCATCTGAATCCTCTTTTAGCTTGAGGTCCGATTCACTGCCGATCTCTCCCGGCGCCGGCCGATACCCGAATATCCTCCCGATGCCTTTATCGGCCGCTTCGACCACCCAGCCGTCCAGGGTTGAGAGCTGGACCACGCCGTTGATGATCGCTTTCATGCCGCTGGTGCCCGAGGCCTCAAAAGGTGGGAGGGGATTGTTGAGCCAGACATCGACGCTTCCGGTCAGCTGTTTGGCAAAGTAGGTATCGTAGTTCTCAAGGAAGCAGATCCGCAATGATTTGCTTTCGCCCGAGAGCAGGGATATTTTCTCGAGCATGTTGTCCATGTGCAATGAGGCGGGGACATCGGCGGGGTGGGCTTTTCCGGCGATGATGATCTGCAGAGGCCCGACCCGGTGGGCAATCTCCACCAGGCGGTTGGGGTCGGTTAAAAGCATGGTCGGCCGTTTGTAGGTAGCGATACGCCGCGCCCAGCTGATGGTAAAAGTGTTCTCGTCAAAGAACCAGAACTTTAAAAACTCCGAAAGCGCGCGCTTGCTCTCGATGTGCGCGTCCCACAGGCATTTTCTGAACCCGGCGTCAGTCTTGAGCGCCAGGACGTTCATAAGCTTGGTCGGGTCGGCCTCAAAGTCGCCGATCCGGTCCTTGAACTTCATCAGGCATTCCCGGATCGGCTTTGTCATCCAGGTGTGCGAGTGGATGCCGTTGGTGATGCTCTTTATATGGTCCTTATATTTCGGGAATTGTATCCGCATGACCTCGCCGTGTTTTTTTGCCACCCCGTTCACCGTATTGCTGGTATTGATGGCGAGCATGGTAAGGTTGGCGAGGTGGGGATGTTTTTCGTCCCGTCCGAAGCGGCGTACCAGGTCGATCTTGTCGGAGCCGAGCGCGGCTTCGAGCTCCTGCATGTCGAACCGGTCATGGCCGGCCTCGACGGGAGTATGGCAGGTGTAAGCGAACTGTTTTTTGATCTTTTCCGGGTCCTGGTCCTTTGCCATCTCGAGGAAAGCTAACGCGGCGTGGCCCTCGTTTAGATGATATTTATTGATCGAGTAGCCGAGGGCTTGCAGTGCCTTGACCCCGCCGATGCCGAGAATGGCGCGCTGGCAGATTTTGATCCAGTTATTGGTGCTGCGGTAGAGCTGTTCGGTAAGCTCCCGGAAGTAGGGAAGATTTTCTTCGATATTGGAATCGAGAAGGACGAGGGGAATGACGCTTTTCAGGTCATAGGAATAAACATAATATTTCCAGAGCTTAAGCGTAACTTCCTGCCCGCTAAGCTGGATCTTGATCCGGGGAATCAGGGGAATAAGGCCGGGGTAGGAGTCTGGATCCCAGGAAATAATATCGGGCATCTGGCCGCCGGAACGGAACCAGAATTTTTGCTTGAAGTAGCCCTTGCTCCAGAGGATCCCGATGCCGACCAGCGAGATCTTAAGGTCGGCGGATGATTTGAGCGAATCGCCCGCGAGCACGCCGAGTCCGCCGCTGTATATGGGCAGGTCGAGGATATTCCGCACCGGAAGGTAGTGGTAATAGTCCATGGCCTTCATGTTGGAAAAGACCTCGTGTTCGGTCAGGATGTTGCGCTCATCGACTGGATTTTTGGTCTTGAAGGTGTGGTAGATGCTGGGCGCGAGGCCGTATTCCATTGAGAAGTAGGCGATGGATCTCTGATCATTGGCGAGCAATTTTTTCTCCGCCTCGATCAGCGGCTGAACGGGAAAACCGAAGAATTCCGAATCGGTCATATCTTCAAGATATTTTTTATCGGTCGCGTCGAGTTTGACCAGCTCGATCAGGTTTTTTTGCATTAAAGCTATTGTAAATTAAAATCGATCCATTGTGAAGTGGAAATATTTAAAAACAAGCGGTTGACATCAAAAATAGCCATTGTAGAATGTCCTTGTGATCCAATCATAGGAGGAATTTATTGTGATGTATTTGATGATAGCCGGGATCGTTTCTTTGGTATTTGGCCTGGTGCTTCTGCTTTTCCCTAAGTATCTTAAGGGATTGTCTGCGGTGGTGGATCGATACCTGTTCGTGCTCGACGAATATTTGCGGCCGTACCAGAAACCGGCGGGATTTATCCTGCTTGTGGTCGGCGGCATCATGGTCATCATTAATTTGTTATACCCCGCGCTATCCCTTATCCTGGCGCCGGTATGGGTGATCGCGATCCTGTTCGGCTTGCTTTTTGTGGCCATGCCCGACCGGCTCAAATCGATCACCGCGGTCGCCGACGCCAAGGTGGTCGACACCGACGAGTATGTCCAGAAGTCCAGCCGGTTCGTCGGAATAATCCTGCTGATCGCCGGGCTTTACATGTTCGTGATCGCGATTACATACCGGTAGGAACTCCGTCCGTACCGGTCCCTGTCGCAGTTGATCTATTGACTGCCCAAATATCATATTAACCCCGGCTGATCGTTAAACTATTCCGCCTTTATTGAAATTATTCCTGCTTTGTTGCGATAAAAAAGTAGTGCAATTATGGCAGGAATTTATAACAAAGTAATGGGATCCATAGATCGTTGTGTTTACCGGCTTTTAACATCGCAGAGCCGTGTGCTGAATGCTTGTGACCGCGCTTTTACCCGCGGCTTTGGCCGCGCGGATGTCCGCGATTTAATGCCCGCTCAGGGCCCTGCGATAGGGTCCAATATTATGATGATGTCGTCGGGCGGGCCCAATGATCCCGGAGCGACCAGTCCGTTCGCCTTTCCGATCGGCGGGGACCCTCTCAAGTTCACAGTCGGTAATGTGGTTTCCGGGAAAAATGATAAGTTCACCGTGGTTCGGGAATTTGCCAAAGGCGGAATGGCAGAGATCTATTTGGTAAAAGATCCTCAGGGATGGGAGCGCCTGCTGAAGGTCATGGGGGATTTCTCTGCCATGCCCCGGGAAATCCAGGATGAGGCCTGTCTGCGTTTTACCAAAGAGGTCTTGATCATGGAAGAAATAAAAAGCAAGTATGTGGTAAAACTGATCGACCACGATCCCCAGCCCTTCCCGCAGTGGTATGTAATGGAAAAGATCGCCGGCCGGGACCTTAAAACCACCATTGACGATTCGATGAATTCGCTGGCCCAAAAATGGGGCGCGCTGCTGGCAAAGAAAAAAGGCGAGGCGGAGATCTCTCAAGCCACCTGGGAATTGGCGTGGAGGCGTGCCCAGGAAGAAGCCAAATTGAAAGGGATACTGGACCTTAAGATCACGCTAGGCATAATGATCCACGCTATCAGCGGCTTGATCGCTTTTGAAAAGGTCGCGGCCAGCCATCTGCAGTCGGCCAAAGTCGCCCATAGAGACATCAAGCCCGACAATATATTTATAGAACAAGATGATACTGGCACCATCAAGCGGGCGGTGCTCGGCGACTTCGGCATTGCCAGGATGGCCGGCAGCCAACTTACCCGGACCGAGCAGTTCGTGGGGACGATTGGCTATTCCGCGCCTGAGACTTTCGCTCTTGGCGGGTCAAAGTACGCCGATCAGCGTGCCGATATATTTTCTCTTGGCGCGACGCTGTATCACGTGTTGGTGGGCGAAGAGCCTTTTAAATCGAACGAACCGACCTTTATCTATCAATTTTGTACAACGCCGGCAACGCTGATCCAGCCGCTTACCGCAAATCGTCCTTATCATGTTTCTCTGCCGATCTGGCAAATGGTGTTCAAGGCAATGGCGGCCCAGCCCCAGGACCGTTACCAGTCTTACCGCGAGTTCGGCGAAGCATTGGTTGCCTTCTACAAAGAATTGAATAAGTAATTTATCCCTTTTCCCAAACTGGTATAATAGCTATCGGCACCATGAAAAAATATTTCTTAGCGATACTTTTGCCGTTATTATTGATTTTTTTGGTTTCCTGCAAGATCAATCCTCCAAGAATACTTAACGTCTCTGGTCATAATTCGGTCATGATCTCGATCGATCTTTGCCCCTCGCATAAAAAGTATGAAAAAAAGTTATTTGCCAGTCTTGAACGGCTGGGGGACAGGCTGGGTGCGCCGGTCCCGGTAGCGATATCGGTTTCAGGAACATGGATGCGTCAGCATCGGATGGAGCTTGAAGAAATTAGAAAACTGAGACTTGATATCACCTGGGTTAACCATTCCTATACTCATCCGATAGCGGGCGATTTCCTGAACAATCCGAAAGTTGATTTCCGCGCGGAAGTACTTAACAATATTAAGCTTATGAGGGCGTGCGGGCTGGTTCCTTCCAAATATTTCCGGTTCCCGGGATTAAGGTCTAATCCAAAAAATCTTACCGCGTTAAAAAAGATGGGATATGTTCCATTATCAGCCGACGCCTGGCTGGCCAAGAATCAACCGATCCGCAACGGCTCTATTATTCTGGTCCACGGCAACGGCAACGATCCTCTGGGCGTCAAACTTCTTTTAAACTATTTACGGTCAAAAGACAGGGACCTGATGGATGGAAAACTGACGATCATCAGCGTCAAAAATTTGCTATAATAAAAACATGGATCTGCAGATTGTTGGTTTCGCGGCGGCGGCGCTGACCACGACGGCTTTTCTGCCGCAGGTAATAAAAGCTCATACCAGCAGGCATACCAAGGACCTTTCCCTGCTGATGTACGGGGTTTTTTCCTGCGGACTGATCCTGTGGATCGTTTACGGACTGATGAGCGGGTCCCTGCCCGTGATCGCAGCGAACATTGTCACCCTCATGCTTAGCTTCTATATCATCTTCCTGAAATTAAGGTACGGGTAAATTTAATGGGACCGTTCAATCCAACTTATCTTTCAAAATCAAAATACATAGACGGCCTGCAGTGCCCGAAACTGCTCTGGTACGAATACAATAGGAAGAAGGAAGTGCCCGGTCCCAGCGAGATGATGCAGGCGGTGATGGAGGAGGGACGGAAGGTGGGAGAGGTCGCGCAGCGGCTTTTTCCCGGCGGCGTGAAAGTTGAACGGGACTTCAAACCGGAAAAAACGCACGAGCGGTCTTTGCGCGCGCTGGAACTTGGCAAGCCGCTGTTCGAGGCCGGGTTCGTCTATGGTAGGGCGTACGCGATCGCCGATATCCTGGCCCCGGCGGACGACGGGACCTGGGACTTAATCGAGGTAAAAAGCGCCAGCAGCGTGAAGAAGGAATATTATGATGACGTGGCGTTCCAAAAATACACATACTCCGGCGCCGGCGTGAAGATCGGCAAATGCTTTATCATGCACCTGAACCGGGAATATTTGAAGCAAGGCGAGCTTGAACCGGAAAAACTTTTTACCAAGGAAGACATAACAGAGGACGTCGACCGGCGGATCGAAGCGATCGGGGATTCGGTAGATTCCCTGATAAAAGTGATCGAAGGCAAAAACGCTCCGGAGATCAAGGTCGGCCCGCAGTGTTCCGATTGCCCGCTTTGGGACATGTGCTGGAGTTTCTTGCCCGAATCGAACCATGTTTTTCTCCTTCACCGCGCCGGCAAGGCGGCCTACGAGCTTATGAATTTGGGAATAATCAACTTAAAAGACATACCGGAGGCGTACGAGCTTACGCCGAGGAATCGTATCCAGATAAAAAGCTTATTGTCCGGCAAGCCGCACGTCGAAAAAGGGGCGATCGCCGAATTTGTGGGACGATTGGAATATCCGCTGTTCTTTCTGGATTTTGAGACCATTGCGCCAGCGATCCCGATCTTCGACCTTACCCATCCCTATGATGAGGTGGTTTTCCAGTTTTCCTTGCATATGATCAGGGAAAAGGGCGGGAAGTCCGCGCACTTTTCTTTTCTTTCGACCAATCGGGACGATCCCCGTTATGAAGTGTTGAAAAAATTAAAGCAGCTGCTTGAAGATAAAGGTTCGATCATCGCTTATAATGCCAAATACGAAATGGATTGCATTAAAAAGGCGGTGGCCGCATATCCTGAATATTCCGACTGGTGCAAAACGCTTGAGCCCCGGTTCATCGATCTGTGGGAGCCGTTCAAGAATTTTTATTATTACCATCCCGACCAGGAGAACAGCACCTCGATGAAAAGCGTCCTGCCCGCCTTGACCGGATCGGGGTATGAGGGGCTTGATATCGCAGAGGGAGGGGCGGCCCGCACGGCATACATGCGCGTCACTTTCGGGCAGAATATCGATACCCGCGACCGGGAAAAGGTTTATTCCGACCTGCTCAAGTACTGCGAGCTCGATACCCGGGGGATGATCGACATCCTCAATGCTCTCAAAAAGGAAGTTTGAGCAAGGCATGCGCGAACGTCTGCTGGCCATATCTTTACTCCTGATCCTGACCGCGGCCGCCTTATCCCCGGTTCTTTTTGATGGTTTTACAAACTGGGACGACCAGATCATGATCACCCAGAACACTAAGATCACAAGCCTTTCGCCGGATAACCTCAAGCTGTTCTTTACCGCTCCCCATGAGCGGCTTTACCATCCGCTCGTCCTGTTGAGCTACGCGGTCGATTATAAGATCGCGGGAATGAACCCGTTTATTTTTCACCTGACCAACCTTATTCTGCACCTGCTTACGACTGTGCTGGTGTTCTGGTTCATTTATCTTTTAACCGGCCGGACCGCGGTGTCGTTTTTGGCCGCGCTGCTGTTCGGCATCCATCCCATGCATGTGGAATCGGTAGTCTGGCTTTCGGAAAGAAAAGACGTTCTCTACGCGTTCTTTTTCCTCGGTGCGCTGGTCTCATACCTTAAATATAAAAAGACCGGCCGGCAGGTGTTCTCCGCGCTGACGCTGGTTTTATTCCTTTTATCCCTGCTTTCAAAACCGATGGCGCTGACCCTGCCGTTCCTTCTTCTACTGATCGACTACTTCCTCGACTGTAAGCTCGATCTTAAAAAAGCAAGAGAAAAGTGGCCATACTATATTTTGTTTATGATCTTTACCGCGGTCATGATCTGGGCCCATTATTATTCGCAAGCGATCGAACCGATCCCTGCTTTTTCTATTATAAATAAACTGGGGTTTGTCTGCTACGGGATTATTTTCTACATCGTTAAATTGTTCTTCCCCCTGAAGCTGTCGAATTATTATCCCCTGCCGCACGATCCGCAGGGGCTCCTGCCTATTGCTTATTATCTTGCCCCCGCAGCGCTGTTGCTTCTGGCGGCGGGAGTTTTATTCTCATTGAAATATACCCGTAAGATATTTTTCGGGGGGATGTTCTTCCTGATCGTAATCGCCCCGGTCTTGCAGATCATGCCGGTGGGGATAGGGGTGCTGGCGGACCGGTACACGTATATTTCTTATATCGGATTATTCTATATTTTATCGTCAGGCATCGTTTGGGTCTATGATCGGAAGCCGCAATTCAAAGCGTTGATCTTAGTGGTATTGGTCCTGATAACGGGAGCGCTCTGCTTTTTGACCTTTCAGAGAGCGCTGATATGGAAAGACGGGTTGTCGCTTTGGGAGGATGTGATAAAAAAATATCCGGAGGCGGCGCTGGCGTATTATAACCGGGGGGATGAGTATTTCTTGAGGCTCCATGATTATGACCGGGCGTACGCTGATTTTTCCCGCGCGATCGAAATTGACCCAACTTATACATCCGCGTACATCAACCGGGGCTTGATCAAATATTACCGGGGAAAGATCGAAGACTCGGTCAAAGATTTTAACCAGGCACTGAAATACGATCCGAAGATCGGCGAAGCTTACGGCAACCGGGGAAATTCCTATCGCGCCCTGGGGAACCGGGCCCGGGCGCTCATTGATTATTCCCTGGCATTAAAATACAAGCCAAACTATCCGGAAACGTTCTATAACCGCGCCAATCTTTATGTTGAGCTTGGCCAGTACGAAAAAGCGTACGCTGATTACGAGCAGGCCGTAAAATTAAAACCGGACTACGCCGCGGCCTATAACAACCTGGGCAACGCGTATTTCCGCGCCGGTGATCTTGGCCGCGCGTTTAACAGCTTTGATCGGGCGATCAGCGCCGATCCGAACTATCCGGACGCCTATTACAACCGTTCCGTGATTTATGCCAACCGGAAACAGTACCGGCTGGCGCTCCTCGACGCGAGCCGGGCGGCCTCTCTCGGCTTCCGGATCGATCCGCGATATATCGAAAAGCTCAAGCGATATTCAGAATGACGCGTCGTAATCTTATAAGTGCCTTCCTGCTGTTGATCATCACCGCGGCCGTTTTTACCCCGTCCCTGTTCAACGGGTTCACGAACTGGGACGATCCGATGCTGATCATTGAGAATCCGGCGATCCGGGACCTTTCCCCGGGCGGTCTGGTAAAGATAATGACCACCCCGGACGAGCAATACTACCGGCCCCTGCTTTTCCTTTCCTACGCGGTCGAATATCATTTTTTCAAGCTTAACCCGTTCATCTACCATTTTGACAACCTAATGCTGCATCTTCTGAACACTCTTCTGGTATTCTGGCTGATCTATCTTTTGACCGGTTCGGGGCCGGTATCGTTCCTCACCGCGCTGCTGTTCGGCGTTCATCCCCTGCATGTGGAAGCGGTCGCCTGGGCGTCTACACGCGGGCATCTGCTTTACGCATTTTTCTTTCTTCTCTCGCTGATCTCGTATCTTACTTACCGGAAAACAAAAAAAACGGCCCACCTTGTATTTTCCCTCATCCTTTTCTGCTTTTCCCTGATATCGAAGATAATGGCGGTCACGCTGCCGTTCATCCTCCTGCTCTTCGATTATCTGCTGGAGGGAAGGATCAATAAACAACGCATCAAGGAAAAGATCCCGTATTTTGCGATCGCGTTCGCTTTTGGCCTGATCACCATACTGGTCCATCATTTCGGCAGGATAACGGAGAAAATGCCGGATTTCAGTTTGCTCGACCGATTTTTTATAAACAGTTACGCGATCGTGTTTTATCTTATTAAACTGGTCGTCCCCTTGAAACTGGCGTGCTTTTACCCGGTCCCCGAAAAGATCGGTGGTTTTCTCCCGATCGCTTATCTGCTTTCACCCGTGGTTTTGCTTTTGATCTTGATAGCGGTTTTCCTTTCAGGCAGATATACCAGGAAACCGATCTTTGGCCTTTTGTTCTTCCTGACTGCGGTCCTGCCGACCTTTCAGGTTGTCCCGTGGGGGATCGCGCTTTTTGCGGACCGTTACACCTACATCCCTTGTGTCGGACTGTTTTATTTGGTTGGGGAGGCGGCGGTCTGGCTTTACGACAAACAGAAAAATAATATCCACAAGATCTTATTGATCGTCGGTTCAATGGTCATTATCGGCGTGTTTTGCGTCCTGACCTGGCAGAGGTGCCTGGTATGGAAGGACAGCCTAACGCTCTGGGGCGACGATATTGCCAAATACCCGAACGTGTTGGTTGCCTATTACAACCGCTCCCAGGAATATCTATTTGCAAAAAAGAATTACGCGAAGTCGATGGCCGATCTTGATCAGGTATTGCGGATCGATCCGGCTTACACTTCGGCTTATGTCAACCGGGGACTGATCCTGTTCAAGGAGGGGAAATTCCGGGAATCGGTGGCCGATTACGACCGGGCGATAAAACTTGATCCGGGGAACGTGGACGCGTATTTTAACCGCGGGTTGATCTTTGCCGGCAGGGGAGATTCCGCGAAAGCGCTCTTAGACTATGATCGGGCCGTTCAATTAAACCCGTATGACCCGGAATCGTTCAACAGCCGTGGTGATATTTATTTTAAGCTAGGGCGGACCGCGGATGCGCTTTTGGATTTTGAGCGAGCGATCCGGCTCGCTCCGGATTACGCCGAGGCCTATTACAACCGTGCGGTGGTATTTTATTCCAAAGAGGAATTTGGACAAGCGTATCTTGACGCGCAGAAAGCCGCCGCGCTCGGGTATCCGGTGGACCGGCAGATGCTGGAGTCCCTGCGCCGGTCGGCCGGCCGATGAATTTGAACGATATGAAAATGGCGGTTTTCAGGTATAATTAAAGCATGGTAGACAAGAAAAAACAGATCGATTATTACGAGCAACTGCTCGCGAAATACGGTGACCATTACCTTTCCCTGGACTGGAAAAGCCCCGAAAGCCAGGGAATAAGATACCGCGTCTTTGAGGACCTTCTGGTCATCGGGGACAAGACGAATGAATTTTCGATCCTCGATATCGGCTGCGGGCTGGGTGACTTTTACGGATACTTAAAAAAGGCGGGATACACATTTAAATACGCGGGATACGATATCGCCCCCCAATTGATCGAGGCCGCCAAAAAGAAATTCCCTGAAGCCGATTTTGAGGTGAGGGATATCCTGCACGATGATCGGCCCAAGCAGTTCGATTTTGTGTTCTGCTGCGGCGCTCTTAATATCAGTTTTGAGGAAAGGGACACGCACCTGGACTTTATCCGTTCGATGTTGCTTAGAATGTTCGAATTGTGTAAGATAGGGATAGGGGTCAACTTTCTTTCATCGCAGGCGGTCTATTTTCTGCCCGATGACAGTTTCAGGCAGCCCCAGTATTTTTATTCCAAGCCCGAGGAGATAGTCGCCATGGCCAAAGGGATCGCGGACCGCTTCATTCTCCGGCACGAGTATCATCCGGGCGATTTTACGGTGTATTTGCTTAAATGAACCCATTAAGAAGACTGATAATACCGGTCGTAATCCTGGTGGTGCTGGTGATCGGCGCGGTCGCCGGCTACATGCTGCTCGAAGGCTGGCCGCCGCTCGACGCGGTCTACATGGTCGTGATCACGCTCTCTACCGTTGGCTTCCGCGAGGTACACGACCTTAACACGGCCGGAAAACTGCTGACCATGATGGTCATTATCTGCGGCGTAGGCACTGCGGTTTACACGCTTGGCCAGGCGGTCGAGATCATCGTCGAAGGTGAGATCGTGGGATTCAGGAGGAGAAAGAAAATGGACAAAATAATTTCGGAAATGAGGAACCATTGCATTATCTGCGGCTACGGGAGGGTGGGACATCAGGTGGCGCACGAGCTTCTGGCCGAAAAGAAACCGGTGGTGGTGATCGACAGCAAGCCGGAAACGGCCAAGGAGCTGGAGATGCAGAACATTCCTTATATTATCGGCGACATAACCTCCGACGACAATCTGGAAGAGGCCGGGATCCGGGCGGCCAAGACGCTGATCGCCTGCGCCGACTCGGACACGGCGAACGTGTTCGTCACGCTCTCGGCCCGGGCGCTGAATCCCAAGCTTTTTATCGTCGCGCGCGCCAGCCTGAAGGAAACAAACGAAAAGCTGGTGAAAGCCGGCGCCGACCGGGTAATGTCGCCTTATTTTATCGCCGGCCGGCGGATGGCGATGATGGCGACCCGGCCGGTGGCGGTGGATTATTTGGATACGATCATGCACAGCGAGCATCTGGAGCTTGGGATCGGAGAATTAAAAGTTGAAGAAGGTTCGGAGATCGCGGGAAAAAGCCTGAAGGACGCGCAGATCAGGCAGAAATCCGGCGCGTACATATTAAGCGTGCGGAAGCCGAACGGTAATTTTATCCTCCAGCCCGCGGCCGATACCGTGGTTGAAAACGACGATATTGTGGTCGCGATCGGCACGCCCAAACAGCTCAACACGATCGAGAAGCTCGCAAAAATAAAATGATAAAAAAAGAAGAACAGTTCAGGGCGGAAGCGGCGCAGGCTGCGGCGGAGGCTATTTGCCTGGCCGCCCGCACAGCGCCCAAAGGCCGGGGGTTGGACCTGCTGGAGATCGCGGTCATTTCCGGCGATACCATCGAAAAACTGTCGTGGAAAATGAAAGAGATCGGAGAGAGGGAGACCCATTCGACCTTTCTCCGGGACGCCGAGAGCATTAAGCGCGCCCAGGCGGTCGTCCTGATCGGGACCAAATTAAAAACGATCGGGCTTAAGTACTGCTCGTTCTGCGGGTTCCCTAACTGTGCGGAGACGGAAAAAGCGGGCGCGATCTGCGCGCTCAATGCCGGGGACCTGGGGATCGCGATCGGTTCCGCGGTTTCCGTGGCAGAGGATCATAGGCTCGACAGTCGGGTGATGTATTCGGTCGGGAAAGCCTCAATCGAGCTTGCTCTACTGGGTCCGGAAGTAAAGATCGCTTACGGGATACCGCTGTCGGTCTCGGGCAAGAACCCGTTCTTTGACAGATAGTAAAACTCACCCCCCTTGGTCCCCCTCTCTTATTAAGAGAGGGGGAAACCCGAACGAAGTGAGGGAGAGGGTGAGTTAAAAAGGAGCATTCATGTTTGACGATATAAGGATAATATTTGAAAGGGACCCGGCCGCGGCCAATATTTTTGAAGTATTGCTTTATCAGGGATTGTGGGCGGTCTGGATCCACCGGGTCAGCCATTTTCTCTATAAGCTGTATATTCCGGTGATCCCCCGGCTTATTTCCCAGATCATGCGGCTTTTGACCCTGATCGAGATCCATCCCGGAGCGACGATCGGCCGCCGGTTCTTTGTCGACCACGGCAACGGGGTGGTGATCGGAGAGACTTCGGTGATCGGGGACGATGTGACGATCTACCAGGGAGTTACGCTGGGAGGGACGGGGAAAGAAAAAGGCAAGCGCCATCCGACGATCGGCAACGGCGTAGTGATCGGCGCGCACGCGATCGTTCTGGGCAATATCAATATCGGCGACAATTCGCGCATCGGGGCGGGGGCGGTGGTCACCAAGTCGGTCCCGCCGAATTCCACGGTGGTGGGCAATCCGGCGCGGGTAGTGGTCCGGGAAGGCAAGAGGATCGAGCCGCTGGCGCACGCCGATCTGCCGGATATAATAGAAGAAATGGAAAAAAGGGTCCAAAAACTGGAAAATGCCTCTAAAGATAAATAATAATCTTACCCGCCGGATCGAAGAGTTCGTCCCCATAAAAACTTCGGAGGTGGGGATGTATGTCTGCGGTATTACCCCTTATGACGAAACCCATCTCGGCCACGCCCGGGCGTACGTTACCTTTGACATTATCCGCCGCTACCTTGAATATTCCGGCTATAAGGTCAGGCATATCCAGAACATCACCGATATTGACGATAAGATCATAAAAAAATCCGAGATCCTAAATCCGAAATCCGAAAATACCGATCCAAAAGTGAAATGCAGGGAAGTAGCTGAAAGGTTTACTGATTCATTTTTTGAGGTCATGGACCGGATGAACGTGAAACGGGCGGACATTTATCCTAAAGCGACTGAACACATACCGGAAATGATCAAGTGGATCGGCGGGTTAATGGATAAAGGCTTCGCGTATAAGTTAGATGACGGAGTTTATTTTGAGGTGGCAAAGTTCAAAGATTACGGCAAGCTTTCCCGCCGGAAGACCGAAGACCAGCAGGCCGGGGCCAGGGTAGAGGTGGACGCGAAAAAGAAAGATCCGCTCGATTTCGCGTTATGGAAATTCGCCAAGCCCGGAGAGCCGGCCTGGGAGTCGCCCTGGGGGGCGGGGAGGCCGGGCTGGCACATAGAGTGTTCGGTCATGTCGACCAAGTATCTGGGAGAGCAGTTCGACATCCACGGCGGGGGGCTCGACCTGCAGTTCCCGCATCACGAGAACGAGATCAGTCAGACCGAAGCGTTGACGGGCAAGGTCCCCTGGGTGAAATACTGGATCCATAACGGTTTCGTCACCATCAACCAGCAGAAGATGTCAAAGTCGCTCGGCAATTTTTTCTCCCTCAAGGATATTTTTAAGAAATTCGATCCGATGGTGGTTCGGCTTTTCCTGTTGAGCACGCATTACCGCAGCCCGCTCAATTTCTCCGACGCCCAACTTGCGGAATCAAAGGAAGCGTACGGGAAACTGCAAAAAGCGGTCGAGAATCTCAATTTTCTGATCTTAAAGGTCCCGGAGGCGGAAGCGGAGGTCGAAGTGCTTGAGACCGATGACGAACTGGATGTTTACCGTGAAAAATTCAGATCGGCCATGGATGATGATTTTAATACCGCGGGCGCGATCGGTATGATCTTCGAGCTGGTCCATTTCATCAACGATCATGTCAAGGAAGAAAAGATTGATAAGGGTTCGCTTGAAGACGACAAGCGGCTGCTGATCGAGCTGTGCGAGGTGCTCGGGCTTCGGCTAGAACTTACCCAGGACAAGAAAATGGACCGGTATGTTTCAGAAGTCGGACTGTCGAACGATGAGGTCGAAATGCAGATAAAAAAACGGGAAGCTGCCCGTACAAATAAGGATTTCGCGCTGTCCGACCGGATCCGGGAAGACCTTAAGAAAAATGGTATAATCCTGGAAGATACGCCTTTTGGCACCAAATGGAGCAGGCATGCTTGACGCAAAATTATTAAGGAAAGATCCTGAAAAAGTCCGCTCGGCGCTTACGGCGCGGCAGGCCGATATTTCGCTTATCGACCGGTTCGCGAAGATCGACCAGAAATGGCGCGCGCTTACCTTTGAAGCCGACGAGCTTAAGAAAAAACGGAATGAGTATTCGGAAAAGGTCGGACAGTTGAAACGTTCCGGCTCTGATGCCTCATCACTTATGGAAGAGACCAGGGGGATCGGAGATAAAATAAAGGGATTGGAAGAGGAGATCCGGAAGATCGAAGAAGAATTAAACGAAGTGATCCTCTATCTCCCGAACCTTCCCCATGCAACTGTACCGGCAGGATCCGATTCGACCCAGAATAAAGAGATCAAAAAATGGGGGTCGCCAAAACAATTTGCCTTTAAGCCGAAAGCGCATGACGAGATCGGCACCGGGCTTGGCATCCTTGATTTTGACCGGGCGGCCAAGCTTTCGGGCTCCCGCTTTGTGGTCTACCGCGGTATGGGTTCCGCGCTCGAGCGCGCGCTGATAAATTTCATGCTTGATGTCCATACCAAAGAGCATGGCTATACCGAGATCATGGCGCCGGTACTGGTCAACCGCGAATGCATGGTCGGCACCGGACAGCTCCCCAAATTCGAGGAAGAGATGTTCAAATTGAAGGACGATCCTTTCTATTTGATACCGACCGCCGAAGTTTCGGTCACCAACCTCCACCGCGAGGAGATCCTCCCGGCGGATAAACTGCCGATGAAATACTGCTGTTATTCCCTCTGTTTCAGAAGGGAAGCCGGATCCTATGGCAAGGACGTGAAAGGGCTCATCCGCCAGCACCAGTTCAATAAGGTAGAGCTGGTCAAGTTCTGCGATCCGGCGGTATCTTACGACGAACACGAGAAACTGACCGCCGACGCGGAACAAATATTGCAGAAGCTGGGTCTCCCGTACCGGGTAATGGCTCTCTGCGCCGGCGACCTCGGTTTCTCATCCGCCAAGACCTATGACCTTGAAGTCTGGTTCCCATCGGAAGGCAAATACAGGGAGATCTCCTCCTGCTCGAATTTTGAGGATTTCCAGGCCCGCCGGGCCAATATCCGCTTCAAAAAGGCGGGCGGGAAGCCGGAATTCGTCCATACCTTGAACGGTTCGGGGCTGGCGGTCGGCCGGACATTCGCCGCGATCCTCGAAAATTACCAGAGAGAAGACGGAAGGGTAGACGTGCCGGATGCGCTTAAACCATATCTTCAAAAAGACCTGATCTAGGGATCGGAAACCTGCGAATTTCTTCTCATTTCTGAAATCCAAATCATACCCACGAATTAATTCGTGGGTATGAGAAAAACTAGGAGCTGCGTCATTTAATCACAGGCCCAAAATCGATGCAAGTTTTCCGCTTTGGGCCCCGATTATAATAGTGAAATGAGCATAGGTAATATTGGCTCGTCAAATTCCGTTGGAAAATCATATGCCGGCGATAGTGTGTCAAAATCCACCGGGAAGGATTTTATGCACGAGCTGGAGTCAAAGTTCAATAACGCGTTAAGCCATCTTGAAGAAAGAAAAGACCTGCCGGTCGACGGCGTTTATTCATTCAACAACAATATTTACAACACTATGAACATCGCCCACGGCGGCAGCACCTCGGTAGTCGTTTAAAGCTTCTTCCCGCGATCTTACAAGTCAAATAATACCCACGAATTAATTCGTGGGTATTATTTTGGGTTAACCGGCCATCCGCTCCATTGACAACGCGCTCCGATATTTGTTATCATTTACCACCCAGTGCAAATAAAGGAGCGATAAATCATGTCAAAAAGATTATTTCTATTAGTCGCGTTAATGATCGCGGTCATGTTTGGGATATCGATCGCGGCGGAGTTTTCGGCCGATATGGTCTCGGTTTCAAAAGGCCAGACCATGAACTCAAAGGTTAATTTCGGCACCGACAAATGGAGATCGGAGTTCCAGAAAGAAGGAACAAAGATGATCACCATCGTCCGCGCGGACAAGAATGTGGTCTGGATGGTAATGCCCGCGCAGAATTCGTACATGGAAATGGCGCTGACCAACGAGCACAAGATGGGTATGACCAAAAAGGCGCCGGGTGAGATCAGCCGGAAAAAGCTTGGGGCCGAGACCGTTAATGGGATGGTTTGCGATAAATACGAAGTGACTTATACTAATAAAGAAGGCACAACGAAAATGTACCAGTGGCTTTCTACAAGGGATATGATCCCGGTAAAATCGCAGGCGGCCGATGGCTCCTGGTCGATGGAAATGAAGAACATCAAGACCGGCAAACAGCCCATTTCACTGTTTTCCGTTCCCGCGGGTTACAGCAAGATGAGCTTGCCGGGTATGGGAATGACCGGAGCGAATTCGGGCAATAAGACACCCTCTTCCCCTAAAGACGTCAAGAATATGCTTAAGGGGAAGGTCCCGGGTTTCTGATAAACTTAAATGCCTGCCTATGATTACCGCTGCGACCATTGCGGCAAATTTGAGCTGGAACAGAAGATATCCGACCATCCTCTAGTAAAATGCCCCAAATGCGGTAGGCCGGTCAAACGGTTGATCTCCGGAGCGGGGATCATCTTCAAAGGATCAGGATTTCACATTACCGATTACGGGAAGAAACCCGTAAAACCCGAAAATAAATCCCCGGCCGGAACGAACGACAAGCCCGCGAATAAATAAATATTTGAACCTTGTTCTGTTTCCAGGAGGGGGAGGAGAATCTGAATGAAGTCGGGAAAGGTCATAGGGTAAGGAAATTCGCCAGCAGCTTTTTACCTTGTTCGGTGAGGATCGATTCCGGGTGGAACTGGACGCCTTCCACCTTCAATTGCCGATGCCTTAATCCCATGATCTCCCCGTCGTCTGTCCAGGCCGAGATCTCTAGAACATCAGGCAGCGACGATTTTTCTACTACTAGCGAATGGTAGCGGGTGGCGGTAAAAGGATCGGAAAGGCCCCGGAAAATGGTCTTGCCGTCATGATGTATCTGCGAGGTCTTCCCGTGCATCAGCTGTTTGGCCTTGATTATCTTGCCCCCGTAGACATAACCGATGCTTTGATGCCCTAGGCAAACGCCCAGGATCGGGATCTTTCCGGCAAAATGCTTGATCGCTTCGCAGGAGATGCCGGCGTCTTTGGGTTCCCCCGGACCGGGAGATATTACCAGACGCTCCGGCGCCAGCTTTTCGATCCCATTGATAGTGATCTTATCATTTCGGTAGACCTCCACCTGCACGCCCAGCTCCTCGAAATACTGGACCAGGTTGTAGGTAAAAGAGTCATAATTGTCGATCATCAAGATCATGGTTTTGTAATTATATCATCCCAAATGGTAAAATAGACCGGTAAGATATATGAAGCTAATAAATCCTCAAAAAGAAGAGTGGAACAATTTTGTTGAATCGTCCCCGGGCAGCCAGGTCCTGCAATCGTGGGAGTGGGGGGAGATAAAGCGTCCGCAGGGCTGGGAGCCGATCCGGTTAGCGGTCGAGGATGGGGGAAAGACCGTGGCCCAGATGCTGGCACTCAAGCGGGACATTCCTTATATCGGGAAGAGCGTTCTTTACGCTCCGCGCGGGCCGGTGGTCGATCTTAATAACGAACCGGCGCTGGATTTTTTGCTCGGCGCGGTCAGGTATGAGGCGAAAAAGAACGGATCGGTAGTCCTGAAGATCGATCCGGAAGTTGAAGAAGATGACCGCCAGACGCTCGACCTGCTTTATCGCAGAGGCTTTAAACCGCAAAAAAAGCAGATCCAACCCCGGTCCACGTTTTTCCTGAACCTCAAGGACGATCTGGATACCCTCATGTTGAGTTTTGAGGAAAAGACCCGGTACAACATCCGCCTGGCGGAGCGGAAGGGAGTGACGGTCCAGGAGCTTTCCGGCACGCAGGGGATCGATATCTTTTATGACATTTACAGGGAGACCGCGGGACGGGACCATTTCCTGATCCACCCGAAAGCATATTATCAGAAGATCTGGAGTACGATGGGCGGCTCTGGTATGGTTAGGATCTTTATTTCTGATTTCAGGGGAGAGCCGATCGCCGCGGTGGTCAATTTTTTCTTCGGTAAAAGGGGATGGTATATGTATGGAGCCTCAAAATCGGCCCATCGCAACGTTATGCCAAACCACGCCCTGCACTGGGAGATAATAAAAAGAGCGAAAGCGGAGGGCTATGAAACCTATGATCTCTGGGGGATCCCTTCGAACCCGAAAGAGGGGCACCCGCTCTGGGGCGTCTACCGGTTTAAAAAAGGGTTCAACGGGGAACTGGTGAAATTCGCGGGCTGCCTGGACCTGGTCTATGATCCGCTTGGCTATTTTATCTTTGACCGGGGCCTGGAATGGTTCAAGAACATAAGAAGTCTCATTTTAAAAGGCCGGATCTCCGATTCACTTTCCGAATAAAATCTTTATTTATACGCTTGACAACTGCTTCGTTTAGCCCTATAATGTTCAATAGTTGAACATTAATGTTTAGGTTTTGAACATGGATGACAATGAACTAAAACTTATCGTAGAGATCGGCAAGAACAGCAGCACGACCCAGCGGGTGCTGTCGGAGCGCACCGAGCTGTCGCTGGGCATGGTCAATCTTATCCTGAAAAGATTGGTCCGGAGAGGGTACCTTAAATCCCGCGGATTGAACGCTAAAAAAGTTGAATACTTCCTCACTCCCAAGGGCTTCACCGAAAAAGTCAAAAAATCATATTCCTATATCTTTAAGACCATCAATCTGGTGCAGACCATACAGAATAAGATAAAAGAGATCATAATGACCGAATATGAGTTCGGAGCGAGAGATTTTGCCGTTTTTGGCGCCGGCTCACTGGCGGACCAGGTAATGCTAGTGCTTTCCGAACTGGAGCTTGAAGGATTAAAATTCAGGCCGGTCGAAAAAACAAGCGAACTTAAACCCAACGACCAGGTGCTGACAACCGATGAGAAGATCAAAAAAGTGAACGGCAACAAGGTGATAAATATCGCCGAAAAATTATCCGATCTTTACTGGGGAGTGGAATAAAAGGGGGACACGGATGAAACTAGCGGTCATAGGGACGGGGTATGTCGGGCTGGTAACGGGAGCGTGCTTTGCCAATCTGGGAAATGATGTGGTCTGCGTGGACAAAGATAAAGCGCGGCTGTTGCTGCTTAACAAAAGGCAGGTTCCTTTTTATGAACCTGGTCTTCCGGAACTGGTGGCAAAGAACATAACGGCCGGCCGGCTTCGTTTTTCTTCCGATATCGCGGCCGCTTCCAAAAAAGCCGAGGTCATATTCATCGCGGTCGGGACTCCCCCCCAGGCAGATGGACAGGCGGACATAACTGCCGTAGCCGAGGTCGCTAAAAGCATCGCCCGCGCGCTGAAGGGCGTGAAAAAATTCAAGGTGATCGTGAACAAGAGTACGGTGCCGGTGGGAATGGGCGATTTTGTCACCAAGGTCTTGACCGATAACCGGGTGCCGGAAAAATATTTTTCGGTCGTTTCCAATCCCGAGTTCCTGCGGGAGGGATCGGCGATTTCGGATTTTTTAAATCCCGACCGCATTGTCATCGGGGCCTCCAACAGCCGGGCCTTTAATGTAATAACCGAACTTTACCGTTCCTTAAAAGCGCACATCATTTTTACCTCGGTCAAGAGCGCGGAGCTGATCAAGTACGCCTCGAACGCGTTTTTGGCGACCAAGATCTCTTTTATCAACGAGATCGCCAACATCTGCGAGCGGGTCGGCTCCGACGTGAGCGAAGTGGCTTACGCGGTCGGCATGGACAAGAGGATTGGCCGGGAATTCTTGAACGCCGGCCTGGGCTACGGGGGATCCTGCCTGCCCAAGGACGTGTCCGCGCTTATCCACGTCGCGCGGGAGGCCGGCTACGATCCGAAGATACTGGCATCGGTGAACGAGGTCAACGAATATCAGATCGACGCTTTTATCGGCAAGATCTCAAAAACGCTTAAAACCCTCCGCGGACGAACGATCGCCGTGCTGGGCCTGGCGTTCAAACCCGAGACCGATGACCTGCGGGAAGCGCCGTCTATCAAGGTGATAAAAGCGCTGGTCAAGGGCGGGGTGAAGATCCGTGCTTACGACCCGGCGGCAGAGCGGCCGGCGAGAAAGATCCTTCCGGAGATCGATTTTTGTTCCGGGGTTTATGACGCGATCGAAGGCGCGGACGCGATCGTTTTTATCACCGAATGGCCGGAATTCCGTGACATCGATCTGATAAAGGCCCGAAAACTGGTAAAGCAGCCTTATCTGTTCGACGGACGCAACATCTATGATCCGAAGCGGATGCGCGAAGCCGGATTCAAATACATAGGGGTCGGACGATGATTGAAAAATCTCAAATCTCAAATCTCAAATCTCAAAATATTTTAATTACTGGAGGCGCAGGATTTATCGGGTCGCACCTGATCGATCTTCTGCTCAAAGAAGGCCAGCGGGTGGTTTGCGTCGATAATCTGGTCACCGGCTCCCTGCACAATCTTAAGCATCATGAAGGCAATCGCGATCTGAAATTCATTGAGCATGACATCTCGACCTATCTTGATTATAAGGATAAAATCGATTACGTGCTTCACTTTGCTTCGCCGGCCAGCCCGGTCGATTATCTGAACCTGCCGATCGAGACCCTTGAAGTCGGGTCGCTGGGGACTTTCAACGCCCTGGAGCTGGCCTTGGAACACGAAGCGAAATTTTTGCTCGCTTCGACCTCCGAGGTCTATGGCGATCCCGAAATATCTCCGCAAAAAGAGGAATACTGGGGGCATGTCAACCCCATCGGGCCGCGCAGCGTATATGACGAGGCAAAGCGGTTCGCGGAAGCGGCGGCCTCGGCATACCGGAGATATCACGGTCTCGACGCAAAGATCATCCGCATCTTCAATACCTACGGTCCGCGCATGCGCAAGTTCGACGGCCGCGTGGTGCCCAATTTCATAAACCAGGCGTTAAAAGGAGAACCCTTCACGATCTACGGCGACGGGAAGCAGACCCGCAGTTTTTGCTATGTTTCCGATCTGGTGGATGGGATCTACAAAATGATTAATTCAAATATC
>CAIYXV010000119.1 GCA_903930225.1 uncultured bacterium
GGCGATCACAATATCTTTTCTAACCGAGCTTGCCATGTCGCGGGGAGAATAATCAAAATATCCGCCCACATCCTGGGGAGAAGTGGTAATCTTGCCGTCCTCTTTTTTAAAAAGATAGAATTCTACTTCCGGTCCGCAATTATATTTGTAGCCGAGCTTTTCCATGTCGGCCAGGTTCCGTTTTAGGATGGAGCGCGGGTCGCCCTCGAACGGCTTGCCATCCGGGGTATAAATATCGCAGATAAAGCGGGCGGACCTTCTTTCTTCCGAGGTCCAGGGCGTGACCATATAGGTAGAAGGGTCAAGATTTAGGTACATGTCGGACTCGCAGATGCGCACGAAGCCGAGGATCGAGGAGCCGTCAAACCATACGCCCTTTTCTAACGCGTCGGGAAGGCGCCCGATCGGGATCGCGACCGATTTGATCGATCCCATGATATCGGTAAATTGGAGATTAATGAACTTAACACCGTCGGATTTGGCCCTTTCGAGCACTTCTTTTTTTGCGGCATCTAATTTTTCCATTTGAAACCCCCTAGATGCCTGATTATATCATATTTTAAAGCGCTTTTTTGCCCCTTTCTCCCGTTCTTACCCTTATAACGTTATCGACCGGATAAACGAATATCTTGCCGTCGCCGGTTTTTCCGGTCCGCGCCGCTTCGGTCAATGCTTTTACCGCCCGTTCAACGTCAAACTCGTCAACCGTAAGCTCGATCTTCAACTTTGGCAGGAATTCCACGCGATACTCTCCCGCGCGCCATTCAAGCGTTATCCCCTTCTGGCTGCCGCGGCCTTTTACCTCTGTGACCGTCATTCCGATGAACCCTTCTTTCTCAAGTGCGATCCTTACCTCATCCAGTTTTTCTATCCGAATTATCGCTTCGATCTTTTTCATGTCCATTTTAATCTTTTCCTTTAATATGCCGTCTCGCCATGCTGGGAAATATCCAAGCCAACGTCTTCTTCGTTTTCCGAAACCCGCAAGCCGAACACCGCGTCAATTATTTTTGCCAGGATAAAAGATACGACAAACGAGAACGTCCCGATCGAGGCCGCCGTCAGCAATTGAATCCCCAGTTGTCCGGGATTGCCGAAGAACAGGCCGTTTGCGCCCGCCGGGTTGATCGCTTTTTGCGCGAACAGGCCGGTGGCGATAATTCCCCAGATCCCTCCCACCCCATGGCAGGCAAAAACATCCAGTGATTCGTCAACATTGATCTTCATTCTGAGAATGATCGCGTAATATGAAAGCCCCGCCGCCACCATGCCGATCATAATCGCGGAAAGCGGACTAATAAACCCTGACGCCGGAGTAACCGCCGCCAACCCCACGATCGCGCCGGTCGCCAAACCCAGAACGCTTGGCCGCTTGTGCACCCAGCTGATTATCATCCAGGTCAATCCGGCCGCCGCTCCGGCGGAATTGGTGGCAAGAATGGTCGATGCCGCTAGCGGTCCGGCGGAAAGAGCGGATCCGCCGTTAAATCCGAACCAGCCGAACCACAGTAAAAAAGCGCCCAGCACGGTAAAGGCGATATTCGAAGGCTCCATCGGGGTCTTGCCGTATCCTTTGCGCTTGCCGATCACCATCGCCACGGCCAGCGCGGAAACCCCTGCCGTTATATGCACGACCGCTCCTCCCGCAAAATCCATCGCGCCCATGTTCCGCAACCAGCCGCCGATCCCCCAAACCCAATGCGCCGCGGGATCATAAACGAACGTAGCCCAGAGAAGGGAAAAAAGAAGGAAACCGGAAAATTTTATCCTTTCGATAAACGCCCCGGCGATCAAAGCGGGAGTGATCACCGCAAATGCCATCTGAAACAGTATGAACGCGGTATGCGGGATAGTTGGAGCATAACCGGAATGGATAAGGCTGATGCCGTTGAGCCCCAGCCAATTCAATCCCCCTATGATCCCTCCCTTATCCGGGCCAAAACTGATCGAATAACCGTAGAGCACCCATTGCACGGAGATCAATACCAGAATAGAAACGGAAAGCATTAATGTGGAAAGGATATTCTTTTTTCTGGCCATTCCGGCGTAGAAAAAACCCAGGGCGGGCGTCATAAGGATAACCAGTGCGAATGAGATCAAAACCCAAGCGGTATCGCCGGCATTCATATGCAATTTACCTCCCGACACCTTTTGATCCAATAGTGAGGGAAGCAATTATTGCGCTAAAAACCGCTTTTTGCTTTAATTAAAACAAATTTTGTCGCCCGGCCGTACAAATCCTATACATATTTGTAAGTTTGAAGGGATTTTATTACAGTTATGTAAATTAATAATTCTTTTATAATGCTTTCTTTCCTCTTTCTCCGGTCCTCACTCTGACAACATTGTCCACGGGATAAATGAATATTTTGCCGTCGCCCGGTTTTCCGGTCCGCGCCGCTTCGGTCAATACTTTTATCGCGCTTTCAACGTCAAACTCGTCCACTACCAGTTCAAGCTTCAACTTCGGCAAGAATTCGACGCGGTATTCGCCCGCGCGCCATTCAAGCGTTATCCCCTTCTGGCTGCCGCGCCCTTTCACTTCCGTGACCGTCATTCCGACAAACCCTTCTTTTTCAAGGGCGATCCTGACCTCGTCGAGCTTTTCTATCCTTATTATCGCTTCTATCTTTTTCATGTCCATTTTTATCCCCTCCCCTTAATACGCGGTCTCGCCGTGCTGGGAAATATCCAAGCCTACATCCTCTTCGTTTTCAGAAACCCTCAATGAAAACACCGCATCGATGATCTTTCCCATTACAAATGTCATAATAAAAGAGAACGAGACTACGACCATTACCGTAAAAGCCTGGATACCAAACTGCGCCGGATTACCGAAAAATAACCCGTTGGCTCCGGCTGAATTTATTGCTTTTTCAGCGAACAGGCCGGTCGCCAGAGCGCCCCAGATGCCGCCGATCCCATGACAGGCAAAAACATCGAGAGATTCATCAAGCCCCGTCTTGGTCCTGAATATTATCATATAATATGAGAAAACCGATGCCAGAGCTCCTATCGCCAATGCGGAAAGCGGGCTGACAAAACCGGAAGCCGGAGTTATCGCAACCAAGCCTACCACGGCGCCGGTCGCCAAGCCTAATACGCTCGGTCTTTTGTGGATCCAGCTGATCACCATCCACGAAAGCGCAGCCGCCGCGGCGGCGGTATTTGTGACCACAAAAGCGGAAGCAGCCAACCCTCCGGAAGATAATGCCGATCCGCCGTTAAACCCGAACCAGCCGAACCAGAGAAGAAAAGCGCCCAGCACCGTGAACGGAATATTCGATGGCTCCATCGGGGTTTTCCCGTACCCTTTTCTCTTCCCGATGATCATGGCCAGAGCCAGAGCGGAGATGCCCGCGGTAATATGAACTACCGTTCCTCCGGCAAAATCAAGCGCGCCCAAAGCCCTAAGCCAGCCCCCAATGCCCCAGACCCAGTGCGCGACCGGGCCGTAAACGAAAGTAGCCCAGCAGAGAACAAAAACCAAAAATCCGGAAAATTTTATCCTTTCAACAAAAGCCCCGGTTATCAATGCCGGCGTTATAACCGCAAATGCCAGCTGAAATACCATGAAGGCCAGATGAGGGATATTGGCGGCATATCCGGCGAACGGCGCCTGCCCCACCCCGGTCAATCCTATCCATTCAAGCCCGCCAATGATCCCCCCTTTGTCCGGACCAAAGGCGATCGAATATCCATAAAGGACCCACTCTACCGAAATCAAGGCCAGGATCGCGACCGAAAGCATTATCGTCGATAGGATATTTTTTCTTCTCACCAATCCCCCGTAAAAAAATCCCAAAGCCGGCGTCATAAGAATGACCAATGCGGTCGAAATAAGGATCCATGCGGTATCTCCTGTGTTTATCATTTTATTTTCCTCCTTTACATTATATATTAATATCCAGCTGGGTCGTATAAGTCGGTTTTGCACCATTATTATATGTCCCATAACCGAAAATAACGGACGTATTTTGAGAAAACAGGTAAGAAAACCCGTAATATGCGGACCCGATCACCGATCTCGTCCCTGCATAATCGGCGCATACCCAGAGTTTATCGGTTAACGCTTTGTCCCAAGTTAAAATTATCCCGGAGCTATCTTTTTGCCCGTTCGGATCGACCAATAACTTTTCGTTCCCGGAAAAATATCCGCCGGTAATTCTTCCGATAATAAATGTTTTAGCGATCACCCCGTAAAGAATGTTCTGGTCCGTGACCCCGGACCGGGTCCCGAAGCCGAATCCGCCAAAAGCCACAGAGGGAAATATTTCACTTTCCGATATCCCGTATTTGGCGTTAAACACTAATGGATCGGACTGAGGCAAGAACAGGTCAGCCCCGATCTCAACGCCGGGCAGCGCGCCATAGGTAAGTCCGAGGTCGGTCGGAAACGCATACCCGCCGTCAGATGGTCCCTGGGAAGTAAAATAATTGTCGATCCCGATATGCGGTACCAGATACGGTTGAATGTCCATCACCATAGGCGTCCAGTAGGTAGTTGAAGGCGTGGCCATGGCCGTTATGGGGACCAACAGCACCAAAATCAAACCC
>CAIYXV010000120.1 GCA_903930225.1 uncultured bacterium
AGGCAGCACTGCAACGACCACCACGCCCACCACCATCCCCACTGCGACAACTATGCCAGTCGCTAACACGATCTCGGGGACGATCACTCTGCCCGTTCCCGGAGTAGCAGGGTGCCTCTGGGTTGGCGCCTCGACCGATTCCACCTTCGCCAATGGAACATTATTTCATAATCAGGAGAGTGAGTATACGGTTGAGGCCAGCGTCACGACCATTAATTATTCCGTGCCGGTCAGTACCACCGGGACCTACTATATTGTCGCCGTTTTGGCCGTTGGGAGAGCTACGTATGCTGGTTCTAATAGCCCGTCGGCCGGCGACCGGTCAGGAGAATACTCTGATGGTGGACTCCCCTCGACCTGGGGCAAGAGCCCGGTCGGTATACCTACGGCGATCGACTTCACCAGCGGAGCCACTATCACCGGCAAAGATTTTGAATTAAAAGTCACCTGGTAGTCGGTACCGTTAAGACGGTTTCCCACTATCTAGCACATCCAGTTCGGCGATCAGCTTCTCCAGTTCCGCATATCCGGCGTCGAGGACTTCCTGATGACCGTGCGCTTTGATCTGTAACTTCTGGATCTCGGTGCCGCTCACTTGGCCAGCCGCTTCGGCCAGCCTCAGGTTGGCCGCTTCAAGCGCCAATTCTTCGTCATCGATCATCTTTTCGACCGCAGTCGTTTTAGCGAGCAGGGCGCTCCGCTTCTTGTTATAAGCGGCTTCGAGCGTTTCCTGTGTGCGGCGCGCCGCGGCAGCCGCCTTTTCCTTCTTCGGCTTTTTTGCTTCCGGTTCCCAACCAACCCTATCCAGGAAATCCTGATATGTCCCATCGAAAAGAAAAGCGCGCTCTTCGTTGAAAACGATCAGCCGTTTGGCGAGGTGGTGGAGGAACATCTCGCTGTGAGTGACGATAATGACCGCGCCGGGGAAGTCGTCGAGGGCGGCGATCAGCGAATCACACGATTCGACATCGAGGTGGTTCGTCGGTTCGTCGAGGAGGAGCAGATTGGTCGGGGAGAGGAGGATCTTGCCGAGCGAGACCCGGCTTTTTTCGCCACCCGATAAGACCTTGATCTTTTTCAGCGCCAGATCGCCGCTAAACATCATCGCGCCGCAAGTTTTGCGGATATCTGTGTAATTCAGTTCCGGCCGCAAGGCGGAAAATTCTTTTTCGATCGTCAGTTCCGGATTTAAACGTTCAATATTGGTCTGGCCGAAATACCCGATCTGGCAGTTGGCATGCCTGGTGATCTGGCCTTTGTTTGGCTCGAGCTCGCCAGCCAGGAGGCGGAGGAGGGTCGATTTACCTTTGCCGTTCTTGCCGACAACGCAGATCCTATCCTTTTTCCCGATGTCGAGCGAAAGTTTTTCGATCAAGGTCCGCTCCGGAGTATAACCGAAAGAGATATCGTTGATCCGCATCAGTTGCTTGGCCGGGAACTCCAGCGAGTTGAAGCGGAAGCCGAGGTCCATGATCTTGGCCAGCTCTTCTTTCTTCCCCATTTTCTCCAAAGACTTGATCCGCGACTGGACCAGGCTGGCGCGGGCGGCCAGCGCGCGGAACCGATTGATAAACTCCATCGCATCGTCGCGTTTTTTCTGTTCTTTGCGGCGGGTCTTTTCATAGACTTCTTCTTCCACCGCGATCTGCTCAAAAAGCTTGGCCGTATCGCCTTCGATCTTCTTCACCTTTTTGCGGTGGATCGCCATCGTATGCGTGGTCACGCTGTTCATGAAATCCCGGTCGTGGGTGATTAGCATCAGCTCGTTCGGCCAGCGCTGGAGGAAACGGGTGAACCAGCGGATCGAGACGATATCGAGATAGTTGGTCGGTTCATCAAGCAGGAGGAGATGCGGTTCACCCAGGAGGACTTTAGCCAGGTTTAGCCGGACCTGGAACCCGCCCGAAAATTCCGCGGGAGATTGGTAGAATTCAGCTTCGGAAAATCCCAGGCCGGTCAGGATCTTTTCCGCTTTCCAAACCTCGTCCTGCTCCTCTGCCTTGAGCCCCAGGCAGGCTTCTTGCAAGACGGTCGGCTCGGTAAATTGCAGGTGCTGTTTGAGATAGCCGATCGTATAGTTTTTTGGGAGAGAGATCCGTCCCTCCTCAGTGCGCACTTCGCCGGTGATCAGCCGAAGGAGGGTGGTCTTGCCGGAGCCGTTCCGGCCCACCAGCCCGATCCGCTCGCCGCTGTGAATATTGAAACTGATATCATCGAGGAGTTCCTGGCCGCCAAACGCTAGAGAGAGATTATTAATTTGTAGCATTAATTAAGAATTGTGCCCGCCAGGTCGCTTAGGCCCGTTTTGTTTTCCGAGGAAAAGGGGAAAAGCTTATGCTTCCCGACCATTGCCTGAACTTCCGCCAGCCGTGCTTCGTACTCCGATTTTTTTATTTTGTCTGTTTTGTTCGCCACGATCACGATCTTCTTTTTATGTTCTTCCAAGCATTGGAGCATTTCCCGGTCGGCCTCGGTCGGTCCGACTTTGGCGTCAATGATCAGAAAGACAGCTTTCTGTTCATAGGGCGATTTATACAGGTACCAGTCGATCAAGTTGAGCAACTGCTGCCGCACTGCCCACGAAGCTTTAGAAAATCCGTATCCCGGCAGGTCGAGCAAATAAATAGATTGATTAATCAAAAATACATTTATCTCTTTGGTGCGCCCGGGCAAAGCGCTGGTCCTGGCCAGGTCTTTCTGGTTCGCCAGGGCGTTGATGACGCTCGATTTTCCCACATTGGAGCGGCCGATGAAGGCGATTTGCGGCGTGCCATCTTCCAGCAGCACGTCAGGGCCTACCAGGCCCTTAATAAACTTTGCCGAGGTTATCTCCATACCTTTATGATAACAAAAAAACCCCTGGAGTGCGAATTATTTCGCATGACTGTGCCTTAACGTTGCGATAGGTTGCAACTATGAATGATATCGGGTAGAGTTAGGGTCTATGTTGAAACCGAGGCTCAATATCGCTTTTGTCGGTAATTATTCCCCGCGCATTTGCGGGATCGCCACTTTTACGACCGATCTTTGCGAGGCGACCGCCAAGCTGCTGTCGCACCGGTCAAACATCTTTGCGCTCGCCGTCAACGACACGGATCAAGGGTACGCTTATCCGCGCCGGGTGGAATTCACCCTGCAAAAGAACCAGCAGAGGGATTATTATGAAGCGGCTAATTTTATCAATGCCAGCAATGCCGACGTGGTCTGTGTCCAGCACGAATACGGGATCTACGGCGGCTGGGATGGCGTTTATATCCTCTCTTTGATCTCCAGCCTCAGCGTGCCGGTGGTAGTGGTACTGCACACGGTGCTCAAAAATCCCACCCCCAACCAGAAAAAGATCATCCAGGAGATGGCCCAGCGGGCCAGCCAGCTGGTGGTGATGAGTAATCTGGCCATAAATTTATTGCAGGAGGTTTACGCCATACCGGCCGAGAAGATCAGGATGCTCTATCACGGTACGCCCGATTTTACCTCGCTGGATAACAGCCACTACAAAAAACGTTTTCAGGTGGAAGGGAACCAGACCCTGTTGACCTTTGGCTTGCTCAGCCCGAACAAAGGGATCGAGACGGTCATTAATGCTCTCCCCAAAATAGTC
>CAIYXV010000121.1 GCA_903930225.1 uncultured bacterium
GCCGACAAGCTGTACAAGCTTGAGATCGACCTGGGCGATGAGCAAAGGACGATGGTAGCCGGCATCAAGCTGCATTACCCGAACAAGGAAGAGCTGGTCGGGAAGAAGGTCGCGGTCGTGTCAAACCTCGAACCCAGGGCTTTGAGGGGTGTAACTTCACACGGCATGCTGCTGGCGGCATCCACTCCGGATAAAAGCGCGATCGTCCTTCTCACATTGGACAAAGATATACCGAACGGATCCTCGATCAGCTGATCTCCTGAAGCCCTCACCCACATACTCCTTAAAGTTAACCTCATGCTTGCCTCCCTCTCCCAAAGGGCGAGGGAGTGGTTGGTTTACTGATAGTACATAGCCCCTCTCCCTTTGGGAGAGGGCGAATTGATCAAAGTTTCATGTTTAGATAGATGTGGGTGAGGGCTTTAGTAGGGATTAAGAAAAGAATAGCATCTGGACGGCGATGATCAGCAGGTAGACACCGAATAACTTCCTTAAAATAACATCGGGGATCGGCTGCGCGAGGGTCCCGCCGATCAACCCTCCCACCAAAAATCCAAGCGCGAGCAGAAGCGCGAATTTGATATTAACATTCCCCGCCTGCCAGTACTTTAGGGCGGCCAGGATACCCACCGGAAGCAGCATGGCGGCCAGGGATGTTCCCTGCGCCATATGCTGTGTGGTTTTATAAATTATCAGAAGACAGGGGATAAGGATCGTCGCCCCGCCGATCCCCAGCAGACCGCTTAGGGTCCCTCCGGCTACGCCAATAATAAAAAGGCCAATAAGATCGATCATTTAAGTTATTTGAGGAGTTCTCTGACGAACTGGTTGACGATCTTGCCGTCAATTCCCGGACATTCGGTGAGGACTGCTTTCATCACTTTTCCCATGTCCTTGGCCGAGGCCGCGCCGGTATCGGCGATCGCCTTTTGCACGGCGGCTTTGATCTCGTCGTCCGACAACTGTTTGGGGAGATATTCCTCCACGATTACGATCTCCTTCTCTGTTGTTTCGGCCACATCCATACGTCCGACATTTTTGGTTTCCTCGACCGTTTCCTTGAGCTCTTTAAGATATTTGGCGAGGATCTTGACTATTTCCGCGTCGGGCAGGTCGCCGCGGGCGTTGACATACAGGACCTTGCTCTTCATCATGCGGAGCACGGAGAGCCGCAGATCGTTTCTCTCCTTCATGGCTTTGGTCAGGTCGGAGTTTATCCTGGCGAGCAGTTCTCTTTTTTCTTCGTTCATAATGAATTTATTATAAGACTGACGGGGCGAAGTTGCAAGGGGGGAGGGTCGAAATGTTATAATAAAACACAACCGATGAAGAAATTACTGTTGATCTTTATTCTGCTATTGGCGGCGGTCCCGTCTTTTGCCGCTTTTAATCAGGGCAAACAGCAGGCGCTCTCTCAAAAAATATCATCTGTGATATCGCAAAAGACGGGCGGGAGGGTTGGTTATGTTTTCCTCGATGCCAGGACCGGCCTGGGCGTGCAGGTGAACGGCACCCAGGAATTCCCCGCCGCCTCCGTCGCCAAGGTCCCCATTTTGTGCGCGATCTTCCATGCGGCGTATTCCGATGCTTCGGTGCTCGAAAAAAAGTTAAGATACAAGGAAAGCGACCGGGTCGGGGGATCGGGCGTGCTCCAGTGGATGAGAGCCGACACCGATTACACCGTTTGGAACCTGGCCCGGCTGATGATCGTGCTTTCGGACAATGTGGCGACCAGGATCTTAGTCGAAAATTTCGGGATGGACGCGATAAACTCCTATCTTGATGATAACGGGTTAAAGAAGACGCGGATAACCGATCCCACTATGTTGGTCGAACCTCCGTCTGCCGAAGTGAATCTGACCACTCCCTACGAAATGGCGAAATTAATGGTCATGCTAATCAAGGGCGACGGATTTTCACCGGTCGACCGGAAGGACATGCTGTCATTCCTCAAGCACCAGAGATACCGTTGGGGGATCTGGAGAGGAGTCCCCCCGGGCACAATCGTCGCGGACAAGACCGGGAACCTGGAAGGCATTTTAAATGACGTCGGCGTAGTCTATACCAGATCGGGGGATTATATCCTTTCCCTTTTTACCTCGGGTTTTAAAAAGCAGAGAGAGGCCCGGCTCCTGATCAACGAGCTTTCACGTATCACTTACGAGGAATATACCGGAGAGAAATTAGCGGCCATAAAAGCGGTGAGGCACATAAAACCGGCCCGGCAGATCAGAAAGATTAAGCCGATCAAACGCATCAAAAGGCATTTAAAAGCAAAAAAGAAGGTTATAAGGCGGCGATGATCGCGTCCGCCATCTGCGAGGTGCCGACCGCGGTCGGGTCATCTCGGTTCGGCTTCAGGTCGTAGGTAACGCTCTTCCCCTCGGCGATCACCTTCGCGATCGCGCGGTCCAGCCGCTTTGCCGCGTCCGATTCTCCGATGTATTCGAGCATCATGACCGCGGAGAGCATTACGGCGGTCGGATTTACCTTGTTTAGACCTTTGTATTTCGGCGCGCTGCCGTGGATCGCCTCGAACACGGCGAGCTCATTGCCAAAATTTGCGCCGGGCGCGACCCCCAGTCCGCCGATCAGTCCGGCGCAGAGGTCTGAAAGAATGTCCCCATAGAGGTTGGGCAGGGCGATCACGTCATAGAGCTCGGGTTTTTGCACCAGCTGCATGCACATGTTGTCGATCAGCCGCTCCTCGTACTCGATCTTGCCTTCGTACTGCTTGGCGACCTCGCGCGCGGCCGCGAAAAAGAGCCCGTCGGTGAACTTCATGATATTGGCCTTGGTGACCGCGGTGACTTTTTTGCGGTTGTTCTTTACCGCGTAATCAAAAGCGAACTTGACCAGCCGTTTGGTGCCGAAAATGGAGATCGGCTTGATGCTTATGCCCGAATCTTCGCGGATATTCTTGCCCGAAAGGCTCTCGATCTCGGCAATCAGCTTTTTGGTCTCCGCTTTTCCTTCTTCAAATTCGATCCCCGCGTAAAGGTCCTCGGTGTTCTCTCTTACCACGACCAGATCGATATTCTGGTATTTGCTGCGCACGCCTTTATACGACCGGCACGGCCGCAGACAGGCGTACAGGTCGAGCTCTTTCCTGATCGCCACGTTGACCGAACGGAAGCCGGTGCCGATGGGCGTGGTGATCGGGCCCTTGAGGGCGACCTTGTTCTTTCGGATCGAATCAAGCGTTTCTTTGGGGAGAGGAGTGCCGTATTTCTCAATGATATCGGCGCCCGCTTCCGCGATCTCCCAGTTTATTTTAACGCCGGTGGCGTCAACACAGCGCCGGGTAGCCTCGCAGACTTCCGGACCGATTCCATCACCGGGGATCAGAGTAATATTTCTTGTCATTGTATTATCATTATATATTATTTATTTACGTTTGAAAAGTGTGCTATAATCCGGCCGTGAATGAAGGTGTTTTTTGCCTCAATCCGGATTGCCGGATTTTTAACCAGCCCGGCCAGGGAAATATTGTCAAATTCGGCGTTTATCTCTCAAAACAGGGCGGCCGGGCCCGCTATCTATGCAAGGCCTGCGGCAAGACTTTTTCCGAAAGGGCCAATTCCAGATCATACGGTCTTCACGCCGCCGAAGAGACCATCCTGAAGCTGCTGTCCGAGCATAAAAACGGAAAATCATTGAACCGGATCAGCCGGGAAACGGGGATCAAGACCGATACGCTCCGCGCCTGGAGAAAAAGATTCGGGGATGCTCCAAAAGAAGCGGGGACCCCGGAAGATCGTCAAACCCCAACCGCCTCCGTTGACCGCCAAACGCAAAACGATACAAATGAGATGGTCATCAATGGGCTCTCGCCGAACCTTAAATTGCCCGATCTGACGATGGCAGACTCTTTGGATGTTTCCTTTTCCATTAACTGGGCTTCGATTGGTTTCTTAATGTGGATGATGAATTATAATCATTCCGACCGGCCCCCTTTTTTAACGGGTCGAACGGATATCTGAAAGGCCTGCCGCATGATGCTTAGAATCAGAACGATCCTTTGCATCAGCTTATTCCTGACCGAGCTGGATAAGGAGATCGAGCGGTTGAAGGAGGCGGCCCATGGTTGAGATCCCCGATAAAGAATACCAAAAACTGCAGGAAATACTGAAATTGTACGAAGACCTGAAAGTGGTTGACCGCATGAAGAGCGAGTTCATCTCGGTCATTTCACATGAGTTGAAGACCCCCCTTACCCCGCTGATGGACTACGCGGAGATATTGCTGGAAGGGATCACCGGGCCGTCGAACGAAAAGCAAAAAGAAATATACGAAAGCCTCTTACGGTTGGCCCAAAGGGAGCTAAATTTAATAAACAGTTTGCTCGATATGTCACGGCTGGAGTTCCGCACCTTCGTTCCGATAAAAAAAGAACTTCAGGTGGTTAATATTATAAGCGATTCGATCAATGACGTGGCAAAAGAAGCGGAGAAGAAACAGATTAAGATCGAAAAGGAGATCATCGGGGATCCGCCAACGATCATGGCTGACGAAAGCCTTATTTCCCGGCTGGTCGCGCAACTTTTGAACAATGCCATGAAGTTCACTCCCGCCGGCGGCCGGATAAAGCTCATATATTCCGCCGGGGAAGATTCCGTCAGATTTGAGATCGGCGACACGGGGGTGGGCCTGGCAAAAGAAAATCTGGAAAAAATATTCGAAAAATTCTACCAGGTGGACGCGTCTTACGCCCGGCAGTTCGGCGGAATGGGATTGGGCCTGTCGATCTGCCAGCAGATCGTCCTCGCTCATAAGGGCCGGATCTGGGCGGAATCGGAGGGCTTGGGCAAGGGGACGACCTTTATTTTCACTCTGCCCGTAAAAGGCTGACGGTACATGTGAAAATATCCGCTAAAAATGTTGTGATCGATTATCCCTTTTACGATATTGTGCACGGGGCAGCGACCGTGATCTCCGCGATGGGAGACGGGGAAGCGGCGGCTAAAGCAACCCATAAATATTTACGGGAATATAAATAATTAACTATAATCCCTTTAGGGTTGACATCATCTACAAAAATGTATAATATTTAGTATATATAATATGCCAACAAGGGATGTCCAAGTCAAAGTACTGGTTGATATCAGCAACGCCCTATCTTCTTCGCTGAACATGGAAAAAGCTTTGGAGTCCATCCTCAAGATATTATCCGATTCACTCGAGATGCAAAGAGGAACGATCACACTGGTTAACCCCGACACCAATGAATTGCGGATAGAAGTGGCACAAGGTCTTACCCGGGAAGAAAAAGAAAGGGGAAGGTATAAGATCGGCGAAGGGATCACCGGCAGGGTGGTTGAGACCGGACAGCCGATGGTGGTCAAAGACATAAGATCGGAACCGCTTTTTCTGAACCGGACCCAGGCCAGGAAAGAACTGGCTGAAAGAAAATACGCTTTCCTTTGCGTGCCGATAAAAGTCGGGAATAAGATCATCGGGGCGCTGTCGGTGGACCATTTGTTCCGGGGAGACATCTCTTACGAAGAGGACATCAAATTACTCACCATAATCGCTTCGATGGTCGGCCAGGCGGTAAAAGTAAGGGAGCTGGCAGAAAAAGAAAAACAGGCGATCGTATCGGAAAATATAAAACTCAAAAGAGAACTTAAAGGCAAATACAGGTTCGGCAACATCATCTATAGTTCAAAGCTGATGGAAGACATTCTTGAGGGCACGCTTCAGGTGGCGGAAAGCAATGCCACCATTCTGATACGAGGGGAATCGGGCACCGGAAAAGAATTGGTCGCATCCGCCGTCCATTATGCCAGCCCGCGGGCCAACAACGCTTTTATAAAAGTTGCCTGCGCTGCGCTCCCGGAAAATCTTTTGGAATCGGAACTTTTTGGTTATGAAAGAGGCGCGTTCACCGGCGCCAACGAGCGCAAGCTCGGACGCTTTGAAATGGCCGACGGCGGCACTATTTTTCTGGATGAGATCGGGGACCTGACCCCGGCGACCCAGGTCAAATTATTGAGAGTTTTACAGGAGAGGGAATTCGAGCGGTTGGGCGGGACCAAGACGATAAAAATTGACGTAAGGGTGATCTGCGCCACGCACCGCAACCTTGAGGAAATGGTTAATGAGAATAAATTCCGGGAAGACCTTTTTTACCGGATAAATGTTTTCCCCATCAATCTGCCGCCGCTGCGCGAACGCAAAGAGGATATCCCGCTTCTGGCCGATCATTTTATGCACAAGTATAATAAGGACAACAAGAAAAAGATCCGGGGCTTAGACCGCGCCGCGCTGGATGCATTAATGGCCTACGGCTGGCCGGGGAACGTGCGCGAATTGGAGAACGTGATGGAGCGCGCGGTAGTATTGTGCCGGAGGGAGATCATAACCCGGAACGAGCTTCCCCCGAACCTTTCAAAAAAAGAAGAGATATTGCTGCCTTCGACCGGTGCGACGCTTCCCGAGATCGTCGAATCGATCGAGAAGCAGAGGATCATGGAAGCGCTCGAGAAATATAAAACACAAAGGAACGCCGCTAAAGTATTGGGTTTGACCGAACGCATGCTTGGCTATAAGATCCTTAAATATAAGATCGAATATTGATTTATATGCCGGCACAAAAATTGCTGCCGGTTAACATATAATTCACCGGAGGGGTTATATGTCTATTAAAAAGTCGATCGCAATTTTCGTTTTGATCCTGGTCCTTGCTTCTCCCTCGTTTGCTGCGCTGGCGGATCTTTCTGCCGCTTATGTATCAAAGTATATCTGGCGCGGGTACGACCTTAACGCCGCCCAGCCGGCCATCCAGCCGTCCGCTACCATTTATCTTGGCAATACGGGGCTTACCCTGGGGCTCTGGAGTTCGGCCAATGCCGGCGATGCTTATTTAAATGCGGCGACCGGCAACACGGTCAACAAAGAGGCAACGGAGATGGATTATACCTTGACCTATGCTTCCTCGTTTAACGACAATTGGAGCTATTTAGTCTATTATTCGCTTTACAATTATCCGGTCGCTCCGGGAGGGAATACCGGCGAGATATTTTTCAGCCTTACGGGTAATGCCCTTCCACTGACGCCGACGCTGATAGCATCATACGATAACGATAAAGGGAAAGGCGCGTATTTTATCCTGGCGGGGAAAAAATCGTTCTCTGCCGCGGCGCTTAATATCGATTCTTCCCTAACTGTGGGGTACGATTGCGGCCAGTTTGGCGTGAAAGCCGGACTAAGTGATGCGACCCTCTCGATCTCTTCCGTTATTCCCGCCTGCAACTTAAATATTACTCCAAGCGTGAATTATACGATCATTAACAAAGATTCGCGCCCAGCCGATGAAAATGTATTTTGGTTCAGCCTCAACGCCGGCGGCAGCCTATAAATAATTGCTGTCGGACTTGATTTGTGGCCTGAGGCGGTTAAATGTTATAATCGGGCTCCCATGAAAATCCAGCCGATATTTACATTATTTGTTACGCTTTTTATCGTGATGGTCGGGTTCGGCATAATATTCCCGGTCATTCCGTTCATCTCCATCTCAATGGGAGCCAATCCATTGGAGATCGGCTTCCTTATGGCGAGCTATTCGCTTATGCAGTTCATCTTTTCCCCTTTCTGGGGGAGCCTTTCGGACCGGATCGGCAGGAAGCCGGTGATCCTGATCGGACTTTCCGGGTTCGCGCTAACCCTTGCCATGTTCGGGTTCGCAGCCAATCTGTTCATGCTTTTTGCGGCGCGAATATTGGGAGGGATACTTTCTTCCGCCTGCCTTCCGACCGCGATGGCATATATGGCCGACACTACGACCGAAGAAGAACGGGGCGCCGGCATGGGGATGATGGGGGCGGCGATGGGGCTGGGGGTTATCGTCGGTCCCGCGATCGGAGGGTTGATGTCGAAGCTCCATTTTGGGGCGCCATTCTTCCTGGCGGCCGGGATCGCCGCCGTCAACATGGTCTTTACCGCATTATTCCTGAAGGAATCGAAAAAGCCGCACCCGAAAGGGGAGATAAAATACGACCGCTTAAAGCACATTGTTTCGCTCCGGGGATTTATCGCATTCATCTTTTTCTTGGTGCTTGTGGTCTCGTTCTCGGTCAGCATATTCGAAGGGACATTTTCCCTCTTTGCAAAAGATACGCTCGGGTTCGGCGCGATGGAAGCCGGGATCGTCTTTGCTTTCATGGGGGTCACGGGGGTGATCGTGCAGGGGCTGATGGTGGGGAGGATGATCAAGCATATGGGGGAAGAGCTTACGATCAAAATAGGCCTGCTTATCTCGGCGATCGGATTTATGGTCGTGATCTTTTCCGGCAACCTGGTCATGCTTACTATCTCCGCCTGTCTTGCGAACATAGGGCAGAGCCTATGCCGTCCGAGCCTCGCTTCGCTTATCTCAAAAGATACCGAATACGAGGAAGGGGCGACCATGGGGGCGATGCAGTCGGTGGACAGTTTTGGCCGTATAATCGGCCCGGTTGTTGGCGGATTCGTTTACCAGCTGCAGTTTACCCTGCCGTTTACGCTTGGCGGCGGATTGAACTTCTTGATCTTGCTGGCTTCGCTCTTCCTCATCTAAATACAAATACGTATACTCGTTTCGATAAAATATACAAAATAGTAGATATGCGCCTAGCCGTTTGGCTTTAAAATTGCTCCTAAGGGAAGCAAAGGGAGGGGCACAGATGGAGAACATTATTTGCGCACTATTGATCATGGCCATCCTTGTGGCCATCGTTTACGGGTTTGTGATCGCTAACAAATTGAAAGGAGCGCAGGATTACTATGAATATAAAGAATTGTTCATTTAAACTATTGATAATTGGATTGGTTTTATCGTGCGGCGCGGCGTTCGCGACTCCCACCACGCAGATATGGAACCCATCAACCGATATTCAGGCAAAAGGGA
>CAIYXV010000122.1 GCA_903930225.1 uncultured bacterium
GGTCAGTGAAGGAGAATGGGTCGACGCCGGTCAGTGGGAAGAGTACAGAAAAGCGATCAGCAGTATTATGGAACAATAAGAAAATGAAGGAAGGGAAAACATACGCGATCATAACTGCGCGCGGCGGATCCATTGGGGTAAAACGAAAGAATGTCCGTCTGCTTAACGGCAAGCCCCTGATCGCGTATACGATCGAAGCGGCGTTAAATTGCCCGGGGATCGGACGCTGTCTGGTCTCAACCGAGGACGCGGAGATAAAAGCGGTAAGCCTAAAGTGGGGAGCTGAAGTGATCGACCGCCCGGAGTCGCTGGCGGGAGATATGATATTGAGCCATGATGTCGTGCGCCACGTGCTGCAAACGCTGGCAGAAAAGAACGATCTGCCTGATTATTTCGTTCTGCTGCAACCGACCTCGCCATTGCGGAACGCTGTTCATCTTAAAGCCTGTCTGGAATCGTTCTTTAAATCGGGGGCAAACTGCGCGATTGGCGTGACCGAGGAAGAACACCATCCTTACAAGGATTTTATTGTCAAAGACGGAGGACTTTTCCCCCTGATCGGTTTGGAGAACTTAAACCAGCCCCGGCAGCTGCTGCCGAAAGTATACCGGCAGAACGGCGCGATCTACCTTATGCCGAGCAAATTGTTCCTGGAAAAGAACTCGTTTTTCGTCCCGCCGGCGATGCCTTTTATCATGGGGGCGGAAGAGAGCCTTGATATCGATAAGGAAGCGGATATTGGTGCCGCTGAAGTATCGTTGAAGAAACTGCTTCCACGGGGAGGTTTATTATAATGAAAATTCTTGATGTCGGCTGCGGCACAAATAAGAAGGATGGAGCGATAGGGATAGACAGGGCAGAGCTTCCGGGAGTAGATGTTGTCCATGACCTGAACTCCTATCCTTGGCCGTTCGCGGACGATAGTTTTGATGAGATCTATATGATGGATATTATCGAACATCTTGATAATACGATAAAAGCGATGGAAGAAGTGCATAGGCTTTTAAAGAAAGGCGGCAAGCTTCATATAAGGGTCGTATATTGGAACCATATATATGCGTTCAGCGATCCGACGCATGTAAGATTCTTTTCAGAGAAATCATTTGAATTTTTTACAGGGAAAAGAAGGAGCTATTACACAAAAGCCCAGTTCAAGATGGAAAAGCTTGAGTTTACATACGACATGAATTCAAAAAGAATATTCAGGAAAGAGTGGCTAATGAAAATATTATCGCGTTATTTGTGCAACATGATCGATGGGATGGAAGGAACGCTGGTTAAGTAATATGAACAATGCGGAAAAAGTATTGCGGGAATGGGAGAACATCGATCGGGTCATCGCCCGTTATCCGAAAGACAGCCTGGAATATATATATTATTATTCGATCCGCAATTCTTACGCGGCATACAGCGAAATGGCCTACAGATGGAGCAGCCGCAAATATCTGCTTGGGGCTTGCCGGGCATTGATCCGGGCGGTCATAAATGTATTTATTGCTTCTCCGATGATAGTAAATCCCAAAAGAATCATGCTGCTTGAGATCGATCCGATAACGGATGGGCCGATGGCGAAAAAAATGGACCTGCCGCTTTTGCGTATCAAATGGAAAAAAGGGCTTCCCGTCAGAAATAACGGGTATTTTTTACGCTGGCTTCGGATTGCCTTCAATCTGTTCGGTGAAAAAGGACTTAATAAACGGAATCTCTGGCTGTGCCTGCCGGAAATGCTGACGAGCGCACAAGTTTATAATGGTTTGAACCTTGCAGGGATTGAAAAGATCGCGACCCAGAGGGATCGATATCCGGTCGAACTGGCGATTTTACGCAAAGCCAGGGAGAAAGGAATAAAAACGATAAAAATCGATTATTTCCAAATTCTGGGGGAAGTATGCCATAACACTATTTTTTGCGAATATTATTTCTGTCCGAATCGAATGAGCAAAGAGTTGTTCGGGAAATTTGAGCAAAATAGTGGCGTCAAATATATCGACGGGGGATTCCCTTACAGGGATTATTATGCCGAATATCCTTATTCTCCCAAAAAGGACCCGCGCATCATAACGTTTTTCACGCAATACGGTTATGAGATCGGCCTTTTCGGTGATAAAGGGCCGTCTTTCTATATTGAAGAGATCATTTCCAATATGCCGACGGATCATATGCTATATATTAAAGTGCACCCGCTTGAAGATCACCAGAAATATCTGAAATATAGGGCGGACAATGTAAAAGTAGTCGCTTCTAATATTGATAATTGTGAGCTGTATGCGATGTCATCTCACATATTTACAATATTTTCCGCGGTCGGATTGGAAGCAAAGCATATTAATCCCAACAGTTATTACATTAATTATGAGCCGGAACGCGTGATCGATTTCCGTTATGACCTTGTTGAAGATTATATTGATGTAATAAAAGATTGGAGATCGCTTTTGGCAGTTTTTAACGGGGAAAGAAAGCCGAAAAGTATTCAGCGTTTTCTTGAAGAATTTAATCCGACTTATCCCGGGACTGCCGCCCGGTTAAGTGAAGCCATTAAGGCGCTTTAGGAGGGAATGGTTTGTCTTTAGTTGAAGAGGTAAAGCTGGGATTTGAAAATTATGACCGGATGCTGGCAAGATCCGGAAGGAAGCCCTATCACGATCTGTTCGCTTTGCGCACGCAGTACATCATATTTACCATTAGGAAACATTTAGGGTTAAAGGACCGGCTTGATCTTAATTTCATGATCAGTGTAATATACAAAGCGCTAAAAATATTATTTGTGCAGAAGTGCCAATTAACAAGCCGGGCCGAAACGGTATTGCTGGGGGAAACCAAGGAAATGGCCGAATATCTGGGGATACCGCAGTCATATGTGCTCATCAAGCACGATCGAAGCATCTCGCGGCCGTTTAAAAACCTGGTGGCGGCGCTCTCCCTTTACAAAGAAATGATCGTAACGATGCGCTGTTTGCTTAAAGAAAGATCGTTAATAAAGAAAAATGTGCTCCTTTGTTTGCCGGAGTTGATCGATTACCTTGTCATATACAAATGGCTCGACCTGACCGGCACGGAAAATATCATCACAGAAGTTGATACCACCCCCTGGTACGTGGCAGTCATTAAAAAAGCCAAAGAATCGGGAGTTGGGACCATCAAGATAGAATATTTTAATATCGACGCGGCCACCCATAACAATGTTCTTTGCGAGTATTATTTTTATCCTTCGGAATTCCACCGTAAGATCAGGGAGTCTTTTCCCATCAACCGGGACTTGAAATATATCGAAGGCGGCTTTATCAATTGGGACCGCCTGTCGAAATATCGCAGCCTCCCAAAGGCCTCCCCAAAGATCATCAGCTTTTTTACCGGCCCTTCGGGGTATCTTAAATACGATGACCTCTACTATATAGAAGAGATCGTTTCCGCCATGGATAAGCAAAATACGGTATTGTATATTAAACTGCATCCCCGGGATAAACGGGATTATTCCAAATACGCTGCGTCGGGTTATTGCCGGATCGTGAGGCATCAAGAAGTGGACAATTATGAGCTGATCTCAGACTCGTCTGTGTGCTTTTCCGTCTGGTCGGTGATGACCTTTGAGGCCAAGCACCTGCTCGACCGTTCTTATTTCATCAATTATCATTGGGATGATCCCGCCAATCTCATTGACTATCGCGCGGTCACAGGCTTCATTGATGTTGTAAATGACAAAGCTATGCTGGGAAAGGCGCTGAAAGATCAGCATCGGCCGGTAAGCATAGAGGCGTTCCACAAGAAATTTAATTTTACCTATCCTAAAACAAAGGAAAAATTACTGCAATTGGTCGGCAGTCTGGGCAAAACAAGGGAAGGAAGATGATCATGGCAAATGATACGACAATAGAAAAAGACGAATGGACATCGCACATAAAGGCGGATACGAAGGCCTTTAACCTGGACCTGAATGAATTGTGGCAGCACAAAGACCTGGTACTGTTGTTCGTTTATCGCGATTTTGTGGTCAACTATAAACAAACGATCCTCGGGCCGATCTGGTTCGTTTTGCAGCCGTTACTAACGGTCATTACGTTCACGGTCATATTTGGGAATATCGCGAGGATCCCGACCGATGGCATCCCTCCGGTACTATTCTACATGGCCGGGACGATCGTTTGGACCTATTTTATCGATTGTTTGACGCCGATCTCAAGCACCTTCATCAATACGGCGGCGATCTTCGGCAAAGTATATTTCCCCCGGCTGGTAGTGCCGATCTCGATCGTAATAAGCAGTTTGCTCAAATTCATAATCCAGTTCGCGATGTTCCTGGGTCTCCTGATATATTTTATATACCAGGGGATGCCGATGAAGATCAATGCGGGCGTGCTGATGGTACCGCTGGTCCTTATGCAGGCCGGACTGCTGGGAATGGGATGCGGTATCTTGATTTCCGCCCTGACCACGAAATACCGCGACCTGGCCCGTCTGGTCGCTTTTGGCGCCCAGCTCTGGATGTACGCGACCCCGGTGGTATATCCGGTATCGCAGGTACCGGCTAAATGGCAGACTTTATTCTATCTCAACCCCGCGGTTGCGATCGTAGAAACTTTTAAAGCCGCATTTTTCGGCACAAATTATCCTTCGATCTTTCATCTTTCAATCAGCGTCCTGATGACCGCGGTCTTTTTATTCCTGGGGGTCGTCGTTTTCAATAAGGTCGAAAAGTCTTTTATGGACACGGTTTAGGGAGAAGTATATGAGCAATGACGTTATAAGGGTAGAAAAGGTTTTTAAGGAATACCGTCTGGGCATGGTTGGGACCGGCACTTTATCGCGCGACCTGCAGAGTTTCTGGGCGCGGATCAGGGGCAAGGAAGATCCCAATTCGATTATAACCAGGCATAGCGCGAACACGAGCCGCGGCGACCGTGAAGAGCTGAGACAGCATATCCTCGCGTTAAATGACGTTTCTTTTAATCTTAAAAAGGGCGAGATCCTGGGGATCATCGGCAGCAACGGGTCCGGTAAATCCACCCTATTAAAGATAATTTCAAAGATCACCACTCCGACCAAAGGAGAGATCAAGGTAAAAGGGCGGATCGGGGCGTTGCTTGAAGTGGGGACCGGTTTTCATCCGGAACTTACGGGGATAGAGAACATATACCTGAACGGAGCGATCCTAGGGATGAAAAGGGCTGAGATCAAGGGCAAGCTTGACGAGATCCTGAATTTTGCCGAGATCGAAAAATTTGCCGATACTCCGGTGAAACGATATTCCTCCGGGATGTATGTCCGGCTGGCGTTCGCCGTGGCCGCGCACCTGGAGCCCGAGATCATGATCGTGGACGAAGTGCTGGCGGTAGGGGACGCTCAATTCCAGAAAAAATGCCTCGGAAAAATGGAGCAGGTCTCTTCGAAAGATGGCCGGACTGTATTGTTCGTAAGCCATAACATGGTCTCCATAAAACAGTTATGCTCAAGATGCATTTGCCTTTCCGGCGGCCGGATCGTCGAAGACGGCGCCGCTTCCCGCGTAGTCGACGCTTATTTGAGCAGGACGCTGTCGGGAGACGCTAACCCCGCGGAAAGAAAATTCAAGAACGATCCGTCCAAGGAATTCCAGGTGTTATCGGTTAAGATGCTTGACAGCAATGGCAAAGTATCCCGGGAATTTGACTGCGACCAGCCGGTAACGATTGAGATCGATTGCGTGTCAAGGAGCGCGATCCCAGGGTTATATGGCGGAGTTGACATCGTAAACAATGAAGGGGTGACCGTTATGGTCTCGGACACTTACGATTTTCCGCCGAACTGCGTTGACAGCCTTTCTCCCAGCAATTATAAGATCAGGATCGCGATCCCTCCGCGCACACTCGGACACGGTGAATATACCGTCAGTCTGGGATTCCACGGCGCGCACAGCCCGTACATATTCCCGCCGCAGTTCGTGTGCTCTTTTAGACTGAGCGATAATTCATCGCAAAGAGGGAATACCCGGGCCGGCTATTTAAGCACCTTGTTGAAATGGGAGATTAAAAAAGCTTAGCTATTATGAACATCAAACAGAAGATCGCTGATAATTTTATCTTATATGACGCTTTTCTCGAAAAATATAAAAGCGATCCGGAAATATTTAAGCTTCTTTTTTCGGTCCGTACTTTGTACGCGGCGCAGATCGAGGACCTCGTTAAATTAAAGAGGTTGAACGCGGGGATACTCCCGACCATTTCCACATTTATTAGATTTTTGACCAAGCTGGCATTATTCCTATTCATTCATGCCAGCTTGTCAGACGAAGGAGACGCGATACTGCTTGGCGGGTCACCGTTGGACGCTCAAATGTCAAAAGATATGGGATTTACCGCCGCCCATCCGGTTATCGGTTTTGGTTTATCGGCTAAAGCGCTGAAGAATGTATTTCTTTATCCTGTGGTCATCCGTTCCGCGCGGCGCTTGCTTAATGAAAGAAAATTGAACCGGAGACATGCGGTTTTTACATTGTCTTATCTGCTGGATCATGCCGCGATCGTCCAACAGATCGACCTTGATAAGATCAGAACGATCATGGCCGAGGACGACCTTGATCCGCGGCAGGCCACTGTAATCCAGAAAGCCAAAGATAAAGGGATCAGGACCATAAAGATCGAATATTATTTTATAGATGACGCCCATCACAATAATGTACTGTGTGAATATTATTATTGTCCCGGCGCTTTTCACCGCCGGATCAGGGAGAAATTCGGGATCAACCGCGGGTTGAAATACCTGGAAGGGGGATTCATTAATTGGGACAAACTGGCGGGATATGAACCTCGGCCGCAAACCGCTCCCAAGCTGGCCCTCTATTTTTCCGAGCAGGCACAGTACCTGGATGATCTGTTTTATATTGATGAAATACTTTCAGTCATGCCGGAAGGGTATCAGCTTGGAATAAAGATCCATCCCCGGGATAAATATGAGCGTTTCGCTAAATACCGGGACCGGAAAGAGTGCCGGCTGATAAAGCACGGCGAACTGCCTAATTATGAATTGATTTCCAAGGCGAGTATTTGTTTTTCCACCATGTCGGTGCTCTCGATCGAAGCAAAACATATCTGCAGCGATTCTTATTTTATTAATTACAACCAGAAGATCCCGGAAAATTTTCTGGATTATGACCAGGTCAAAGACTATTTTGACGTGATCGGCGATAAAGATACCTTAAAGGCGGTATTTGCCGGTAAATATCGGCCGATAGAAAAGGGAAAGTCTATAAGCTATTTTAACGCCGCGTTCCCGCGCTCCGGGAAAAAGCTGATGGATCTTGTCGGCGGAGGTATAAAAAATGTTTGAAAATACAAAAAAATTCACGGCTGACGCGTTTGAAACGGCGGCATTTATTGTTAGGGTCGCCATGAACGGTTCGCTCACAAATCCGATCCGGTCCCTTAAAGCCGGGAGGAATGACTGCGTCATCCTCGGCAACGGGCCGTCGCTCTCCGACAGCCTGAAAGAAGGCCTCCCTTTCCTGAAGGATAAAACGGTGTTTTGCATGGGAGAATTTCCGGCGACTATGGAATATGAGCGGATAAAGCCGGAATACTGCCTGATGATCGACGGGGTCTATTTTTCATCCGAAGCAGATGCGCAATTTATTAAGAACCGGGAGCGGACTTTTAACGCGATCGTCAAAAAGACCGCCTGGCCGCTTGTGATAATCGCTCCTTACCGGGCAAAAAAAGAGAAAGTGCTTGAGGGGCTCGCCGCCCAAAATAAAAATGTGCGCATCGCTTATTTTAATAATTCGCAGTTTATCGGCCCGCGGAATTTCCGCCATTATGTTTATCGCAAAAATATCGCTTCCCCGATATTCCAGAACACACTAATCGCCGGGATATTTTTCGCGTTGAACATGGGGTATAGAAAAATATTTCTGCTGGGGGCGGACCATTCCTGGCTTGAAGAAACCATCGTTAGGGACGATAATGTGCTGTGCATTAAAAGGGGATACCATTTCTTTGATAAAGACGACACAGTATTAGTACCCAACCTGAAAAGCTATAAAGGGGAAAACTTCAAGCTGCACGAATTTCTTAGGGCCCTGGCATTGACATTTGAAGGCTATTTTATCTTGGAAGATTACGCCCGATACCTGGGTTCCAAAGTATATAACGCCAGCGGGAAGAGCTACATTGACGCTTTTGAAAGGTTTAAGATCGGCGAGCGGGCGGAGGCAAAAAGATGAGATCTCTCTTCAAGAACCCTTTAACCGTATGGCTATGGCTGCTTTGTAAAAATTGGATACTGCAGTTTAAACACCGTAATAAGCATTTACGGATCGGGTATTTATCGAGCGTTTCCGGCTGCCGGTTCGGCGCTTATAATGCGATCTATGACAATGTGAGGCTGCAGCAGGTCGAATTGGGAGATCTTTCTTATATTGCCGACAATGCATGCATTTCGCGGGCACGGATCGGCAAATTCTGTTCGATCGGCCCGAACGTGAAGATCGGTTTCGGTACCCATCCGGCGAATACGTTTGTTTCCACCCATCCGGTGTTCTTTTCGACCTTAAAGCAGGCACAGGTCACGTTTGCCGACCGGGAATATTTTAAGGAATACGCGGTGACCGAGATCGGGAACGACGTTTGGATAGGGGCGGATGCGCTGCTGATCGACGGGGTCAAGATAGGGGACGGCGCGATCGTGGCGGCGGGAGCGGTAGTTGCCAAAGACATTCCTCCATATGCGATCGTTGGCGGCGTGCCGGCAAAGCTTATCAAATACCGGTTCGAAGAAAACCAGATCGAACGTCTTTTGATCTTAAAGTGGTGGGACCGGGACCTTGCATGGTTAAGAAAAAATTACCGAATATTCCATGATATAAAGTTATTTGCAGCTGAAGAGGCGGGGTCAAAATGAGCGGAATGCCTAAGATCACGATCGTGACCCCGTCTTATAACCAGGCGGCATACCTCGAGCGGACGATCCGTTCGGTGCTCGATCAGGATTATAAAAACCTGGAATACATCGTAATAGACGGCGGTTCGACCGATGCCAGCGTCGACATTATAAAAAAATATGGATCCAGGCTGGCTTACTGGCACTCCCGCAAAGATGCCGGCCAGGCGGATGCGATAAGAACCGGCTTTCAAATGGCGACCGGCGAAATAATGGCCTGGCTTAATTCCGACGATGTTTACGAGCCCGGTATCCTTAAAGAGGTTGCGGATGTATTTTCAAAAAATGAAAAGACGGATGTCGTTTACGGCAATATGCGCGTGATCGACGGACAGGATAAGATCGTTTCGGAGCGGCGATTGGTCGGGTACCTGCCGATATTGTCAAAAATGGGCATGATCTACGGCGGTTACGGGATTTACCAGCCGGCGGCCTTCTGGCGCAGCGAATTGTACCGCAAGGTCGGCGGGTTAAACCCGAAATATATTCATTGCATGGATAACGACCTGTTCATTAAGTTCGCGGCTAATAATGCCGGTTTTAAATTTATGCGTAAAGACCTGGCTTCGTTTCGGGTGCATGCCGATTCCAAGACCACCAATCTCAGAAGCGTCGCTGAAAGGGAGATCTCTGAAATAGTGGAGGAGTATTCGGTAAAGAACGGCACGCTTTCCGCCTTTTATTCTATTTGCTCCAAAACCGCGTTGAAAGTCATCAAGCCTTTTATCTATATACTCCAGGGGGATTCCTTTTGGCTGGCCGAACGCCTGGTGGGAAAAACGATTTTAAAGGACCTCGTGCCATGAAATTTAAATCAATTATCATTGGTTTGATATTTTTGGGATTCATCTTGACCCCGATCTACGGCAGCGTGGAGCTTTTGTCCCTTCTGCCGTCTTTAGCCGGTATGTTGAACAAGGGATTGATCCTGATATTTAAGGTAACGAAAGATATCATACTGGCAGGCGTCCTGTTCCTGTTCGCTTTTGAGCTGATCAAAAGCATGAAGATCTTAAGGAATACATTGCTTTGGGTATTGTTGTCGCTCCTTGCGGTCGCCTGCTATATAACCTATATGTACAACGGTATTTTAATGATGGTGATCGGGATGAGGGTCTTCGCGCCGATGTTGTTGATCTTTGTCGGCGCGAAGTATTTTGACGACCGGCAATTTGCCGGGCTGACCAGGATCCTAACCTGGGTAGCGTTCCTGGAATATTGCGCGGCGATCGTCCAAATGTTTTTTGCCCTGCATGTCATGGGATCAAGCTATTTCGGCCTGGCGGCCAGGCCGTTCGGCACGTTCGTAGAACCATCCAGCTTCGCCATCTTCATCTGTCTGGCGGTGGTCATGAACCTGGCCAACGATCATTATTACCGCAAAAGGATCAGGGCCAACACCTGGCTATTCGTTTTGATATCCATATTTTTCATTGTTTTAAGCGGATCCGGCACCGGCCTTTTGGGCATTGCCGTGATCTTTTTAGTATATGTGTTCCTTTTTTCCAGAATTCCGGCATTGCTCAAAGCCGGTATCGCCCCTATGATCGTCTTATCGCCTATCCTGATCCTGTTATCGCTGCCGGTCTTAACAAATCGCGAGAATATTTATAAATCCCTATTTGGCCGTGTCGAGATCTTCAGCGATCTCGTCTTCTCGAGTGATCTAAAAGGAATGCTGATCGGGAACGGGATCGGAATGGGGAGCAATGCCGCCGTTACCCTGCTTGGAAATCCAAATAAAGGGAATCACGTTGACGCTAATCAGTTCATCGCCGATTCGTTTTACGCTTCCGTGCTGTCGCAGGTTGGCGCGGTCTTTCTTATATTATTTATAATCTTCAGTCTGTATATCTTCTGGAAAGCGCTGGCAAACAGACATAAACGCCTAGCCCATTATATCGTTCTCATGTTTGTACCGTTGATGCTGATGGTGTCTTTTGGCAGCATCATTATTGAAGTGTTCCCGTTCAACTGGCTGATGTTCCTGCTGTTCGGAGCAGTTATAAGAAAAGGGATGATTGATGAAATACCTATGCGTAATACCTAGCTATTATCCGGCGTTCAAGTTCGGCGGTTCTGTTACCGCGATCCATGCCTTAAACGCGGCGATGGCGAGGGCGGGCGCGGAAGTAACGGTCTATACGACCGATGTCGGACTTTATGGGCAGGTGGAGAGTGATAAGGAGTCAATCGTTGACGGCGTAAAAGTTACCTACTTTAGTTATTTCCCCGGTCTGGATTTTTTAGGGCAGACCGGGTGGCATTTCTCTCCTTCGATGACCTCCGCGTTGATAAAAAACGTTAAGAATTATGACATTCTATATTTGCCCGCGATCTGGAATTATCCAACCCTGGCGGCGGCTATATGCTGCCGGTTGTTCAAAAAACCATATGTAATAGCGCCGCACGGCTCCCTTTATCCATTCACATTCAGCAGGAAATCATGGAAAAAGCTCCCTTATTATTGGTTGATCGCCAAGAAAATAATCTGGGGTGCGGCGGCGGTGCATTTTACAACTGAAGATGAAAAAGAAAAAACCTCTGCCAACCTTGGATTTTCCGGCCGAACGATCCTGGTCCCCAATGGACAGTCCGCCGATGAATTCAGCAAGCTGCCCAAAGCTAATAAATTATGCCAAAAATATCCTGAACTTAAGGATAAAAAAGTTATCTTTTTCCTTGGCAGGATAGATTGGATAAAGGGATTGGATCTTTTGGCTAAGAGCTTTGCCCTGGTTTTAAGGAAGCGGCCCGATGCCCATTTGCTGATCGTCGGTCCGGATGAAAACGGTTATGAGCAAAAGATCAGGGATCTTTTAAAAAAGGAAAGAGCGCTTAAAGCGGCCACTTTTACCGGGAACCTAACCGGTAATGAAAGGCTGGAAGCGTTCTCTGTGAGCTATATGTTCGTCCTGCCGTCACATTCAGAGAATTTTAGCATGGCGGCGATCGAAGCGATGGCGGCGGGGATCCCGGTGATCGTTTCGGACAATGTGGGGATAAACCGGGAAATAAGCCGAAACCGGGCCGGCCTGGTCGTTAAATGCGAACCGGCCCAGATCGCCGAAAATATGATAAAATTATTAGAGAATACACAATTAGTCGAAGAACTGACCGCAAACGCGAAAACGATGGTGCGAGAGTATTACGATATTGATCGGGTCGCGCAGTTAATGATCTCCGAATTACAAAAAACAATGAACAAAGCAGGGAAAAGCCAATGAAATTACCGGTGTCGGTCATCATTCTTACCTATAATGAGGAAGAAAATATAGGTATCTGCCTTAAAAGCATCGCGGATTGGGCGGAGGAAGTGGTGATCGTCGATTCTTTCAGCACGGACCGGACGATCACGATCGCAAAACAATATAATGCCGTTATCTGCCAGCATGAATTTAAAAGCCAGGCACAGCAATTTAACTGGTCATTGGACAACCTGAATATTAAAGGCCAATGGGTCATTAGATTGGACGCTGATGAGCGGATGACCGATGGTCTATGGGAAGAGATCTCACACAGACTAAAGACCGTAAAGGCCGACACCAACGGCTTTATCCTGAACCGGCGTTTGCACTTTTTAGGCAGATGGATAAAGCATGGCGGCTGTTATCCGATCCGTCTGTTAAGAATGTTCCGCCGGGGGACGGCGAGGTCGGAAGATAAGATCATGGATGAGCACCTGGTACTGCTCGAAGGCAAAGCGGAAAAGCTGGTAAACGATTTTATCCATGAGAACCGGAAATCTATTTATTGGTGGACCGGCAAGCACAACGATTATTCTTCGCGGGAAGCGGAAGAGATCGCGGGTACAGCGGGGAAACTTGAAATGCGGCCGGACCTTTTTGGCGGGCAGGCGGCCAGCAAGCGCTGGGTAAAAAAAAATCTTTACGTTAAATCCCCGCTGTTTGGCCGCGCGCTCGGTTATTTTGTTTACCGCTATTTTATCAGGCTGGGCTTTCTTGACGGCCGGCCGGGATTGATCTTCCATTTTCTGCAGGCTTTATGGTATCGATTCCTGGTCGACGCCAAGATATATGAGCGGAATACGGCCGGCAATAAACCGGGACAATTATCATGAACAATAATATTTTATTGATCTCCAATACTTTTTATCCGGATATCGACGCGACCGGACAGATCATGACCGATCTGGCGGAGGATCTGAGCGCCCGGGGACTGAAGCTGCAGGTCATCACCGGCCGCAACCAGAAGGACTCTCCCAAGCAGGAAAACTACCGGGGGATTGAGATAAAAAGAGTCCCGATGCTGCACCTGAATAAGCGGGTGCTGCCTTTTCGCTTTTTAAACTACATCAGTTTTTTCCCGTCGGTGTTCTTTACCGCCCTGACGGCAAAGAGGCCGGACGCGATCTTTATCGTTTCCAGCCCGCCGTTCATGTACTTCCTGGGCTGGCTGCTGAAGAAATTCAGGAGAACGCGGCTGATCTTTAATGTACAGGACCTTTATCCTGACATCGCTGTGCGGTTGGGTTTAATAAAACAACCGATAATAATTAGACTGCTCGAAAGATTGACGCTAAAAATGTATAAGCAGGCCGACCTGATCATCTGCATCGGCGATAAAATGGCGAAGATGCTGATCGAACGGGGATGCCCGGCTGTAAAGATAGAGATCATCGAAAATTGGTCGGACGGAAGTCAGATATATCCGATCGAGAAACGGTCGGACCGATTCGTCCAAAAGAACGGCTTATCAGATAAATTCATCGTTCAGTATTCCGGGAACTTCGGCATGGTGCATGAGCTTGACACGGTTTTACTGGCGGCCAAAGCTCTGGCCGAGCGAACAGATATTGAGTTCGTTTTTATCGGGGGCGGGGTCAACGCGGGAAAGATAAAATCGTTTGTCAGTGACCATGGCCTGGCCAACGTTAAAATGTTCCCTTTCCAGCCAAGGGAATCACTTAACGACAGTCTGAACGCCGCAGATGTTTCCTTGGTCACATTGAAAGCTGGTTTTGCCGGGACCGTGATCCCGAGTAAGATCTACGGGATAATGGCCTCCGGGAAACCGGTGCTCGCGGTCTGTCCCGGCGAATCGGAAGCAAGCCGGATCGTAAAAGAGAACGATTGCGGGCTGGTGGTGGATCCCGGGGACGCTGATGGATGCCGGAGGGCGATCTTATCTTTAAATGATGACCGCGCCGCCCGCTTAAAAATGGGGGAAAACGCGCGCCGGGCCTTTATGGAAAAATATGACCGCCCGCTTATGACGGAAAAGTATTATCTGGCGATCCGGCGGCTCTTTCCGTCATTTGAGACCGCGGGGGAGAATCCGCTTATGGATGTGTCGGTGTGCCTGGTCAATCATAACGCGAAGGCGTTTACGCTCAAATGTATTGAATCCATCTATAAGAACACCAAAGGGATATCATTTGAAATAATTTTGATTGATAACGCGTCCGGTGACGGCACGGTAGCGGCGGTTGAGAGGGCATTCCCGGAGGTGAAGATAATTGCGAACGATTCCAATCTGGGTTTTGCGGCGGCCAACAATCAGGGGATAAGGATCGCCAATGGCGAAAATATTCTTCTGCTCAATAATGATACGGAGCTGAAAAATGAAGCGATAAAATTGATGCTGGGGCGGATCAGGGATGACCGGCAGATCGGCATTCTGACCTGCAAACTGCTGCGCCATACCGGGAAAACCCAGAAAAATTGCCGGTCTTTTTACAAAACGCCTTTTGACACTTTGTTCGGCCGCGCCTCGCTCATGAGCCGGCTGTTCCCCGGGAACCCGATCACGAAAAGGAACACTCTTTCTGATTGGTCATACGATTCGGCGCGCCGGGTCGACTGGGTTTCCGGCGCGTGCATGATGATAAAACGAAAGGTGTTCGATTCGATCGGCCCGCTGGATGAGAGATATTTTCTTTATTGGGAAGATACGGATTTTTGCAAGAGAGCCTCGGACGCCGGCTGGCAGATCTGGTTCATTCCGGAAGCGGAGATCGTTCATTATACCGGACAGGGAGGGGGCACAAGGTCATTATGGCTGAAATTATTTACCATGAGCCAGATGCATTACTCCGCGTATTATTATTTCTGCAAGCATCATTATCATAATCCGCTCCATCCCATGTCGATCATCACATTTCTGTCCATGATCGGTTTAATAGCGGTTAAGGGCATGGTTGACGTGGTCGAGTTCCCTTTTAAAAATATTATGAAAGCGAAAAAGGTGAAATAAGCATGGAACGCCTGGAAAAATTGGAGAACCGCAGCGTGCACATCCTGCGCGAAGCGTACAGCGAGTTCAAACAATTGTGCATGCTCTGGTCCATTGGCAAGGACAGCACGGTCCTGCTCTGGCTGGCGCGCAAGGCGTTTTTCGGACATGTCCCGATCCCGCTGGTGCATATTGATACCGGACATAAAATACCGGAAATGATCGCTTACCGCGACCGGCTGGCCAGGGAATGGAAACTGGACATGATCTTCGGACAAAACCGGCCTGCCCTGGAGCGGAAAGAAACGTTCCCGGATGGCCGGGCCAGCCGGCTTGAGTGCTGCAAGACGCTGAAAACCGACGCCCTGGCGGATACGATCAACGGCACCGGCCCGCGCTACCGCATGGATCATGATACCGGAAAATATCAATTGGATAAGGATCCCGAGCCTTTCACCGGCGTGATCGTCGGCGTTCGGGCGGATGAAGAGGGCAGCCGATCAAAGGAAAGATACTTTTCGGCGCGGAACAAAAGGAACAGTTGGGAAGTGGCGGAACAGCCGCCGGAATTTTGGGACCAGTATAAAACTGATTTCGCGCCCGGTACGCACGTCCGGATCCATCCGCTCCTGGATTGGACGGAGCTTGATATCTGGGAGTATATCGAAAAGGAAGGGATCCCGGTCATCGACCTGTATTTTGACCGCGGAAAAGGCACCCGGCATCGCTCGCTTGGCTGCGCTCCATGCACCAACCCGATCAATTCGACCGCCGGTACGATCGCCGAAGTGATCGAAGAGCTAAAGACCGGCAAACTGGCCAATATCGCGGAAAGGTCGGGGCGGGCCCAGGACCTGGAAGATGGAGGCGGGCTGGAAGAGCTTCGGAAGAACGGGTACATGTGATCAAATGAAAAAAATCAAAGAAGATATGAATATCGTCATCGTCGGGCATGTCGACCATGGGAAAAGCACGATTATCGGCCGGCTGCTTGCCGACACCGGATCTCTCCCCGATGGAAAATTAGCGCAGGTAAGGGAGAAGTGCCGGCGCAACGCCCGGCCGTTCGAATACGCTTTTTTACTGGACGCGCTTAAAGAAGAGCAGGCGCAGGGAATCACGATCGACTCGGCGAGATGTTTTTTTAAGTCCAACCGCCGCAGATACCTGATAATTGACGCTCCGGGGCATATTGAGTTTGTCCGGAACATGGTCACCGGCGCAGCTAGAGCCGACGCCGCATTGCTGGTGATCGACGCGGACGAAGGGATAAAAGAGAATTCCCGGCGGCACGGTTACCTGCTTTCGCTTTTGGGGATCGGACGGATAATCGTATTGGTCAACAAGATGGACCTGGTCGATTATTCCGAGAGCTCATTTAAAAAGATCATGGTTGAATATCGAGCGTATCTTAAAAAGATCGGGGTCCAGCCGGTCTCGTTCATACCGGTCAGCGGTCTGACCGGCGATAACATCATTCGCCGTTCTAAAATAATCAACTGGTTCAAGGGAAAGCCCCTATTAGCATCCCTGGACGATCTTCCAGCTTCAGGATCGCAGGCAACAAAACCATTCCGGATGCCGGTGCAGGGGATTTATAAATTTACCAGGGAAGGGGATGATCGCCGGATCATAGCCGGAACAGTGGCTTCAGGCAGAGTAAAGATCGGAGATGAAGTGATTTTTTATCCTTCCGGGAAAAAAAGCGCGGTGGCTTCGATCGAGGCCTTCAACGCAAAGCCTATGCGTTTTGCGACAGCGGGCCAGGCGACCGGGTTCACCTTAAAAGAGCAGATCTACGTGGTCAGGGGAGAGGTGGCTGCTCTTGCCGGGGAAAAGAAACCGCAGACCGCTTCCCGTTTCAAGGCTGAAGTGTTTTGGCTTGGAAAAGCCCCGCTGGTTAAGAACCGAACCTATTCATTGAAGATCGGGACCGCGAAAGTGAACGCCAGCCTGGAAACGGTCGTGAGGGTAATGGATGCGGATTCGCTGAAAGTATCACGGAAAGACCATCTGGACAGGCACGATGTCGCCGAATGCGTGATCCGTACGGAAAAAGCGGTCGCGCTTGATCCGGCCGGGGAGATAACGGAAACCGGGCGCTTTGTGATAGTTGACGATTACGAGATCAGCGGCGGAGGAATTATCCGTGAAACTCTGGCGGATGAACAGCGGGACGTTAGGGAAAAAGTCATCCTGCGTAATTATAAATGGGAAAAAGGTTCCATCTCCGCTGAAATTCGCGCCGAAAGATACGGCCAGAAGCCGATCCTGGTCATGATCACCGGCAACAAGGACGTAGGGAAAAAAGCGATCGCGCGCGCGCTTGAAAAAAAATTGTTCGATGACGGAAAAATGTTCTATTTTCTGGGCATAGGGAACGTTCTGTACGGGGTCGACGCCGATATAAAGGGAAAGATCAACGAGGAGAGAAGAGAGCATCTAAGGCGCATGGCCGAGATCTCAAATATCATGATCGACGCGGGCGTCATCCTGATCGTGACCGCGATCGATCTGACGCGGGACGATCTGGAACTGATCAATACCGTTATCAGTCCGGACCGGATAAAAGTGGTCTGGGTCGGAAAAGGGATCGACAATAAAATGGCGGCCGATCTGCATCTTCCACAGGGAAGACCAGCTGATAAGGGTGCCGGTCAGATCGTTGACATGCTGCGAAAGCAGGGGGTGATCTTCCAGCCGTGACCGGAAAGAATTTAACCTGGCATAAGAGCAAGGTAAGCGCCGATGACCGTTCCCGCCTGATCGGCCACCGGGGACTGGTTGTATGGTTCACCGGCCTGTCCGGTTCCGGCAAGTCGACCATCGCGGTCGAAGTCGAAAAGATCCTGTTGGGGATGGGACTTTTAGCTTTTCGGCTCGATGGGGACAACGTCCGCCACGGGCTCAATTCGGACCTTGGCTTTTCCAGGTCCGATCGGCAGGAAAATATCCGCCGGGTTGGGGAAGTCGCCGCCTTGTTCCGGGATGCCGGATTGATTTCGCTTGTGGCATTCATCACCCCATACCGGAAAATGAGAAAAATGGTAAGAACGATGATCGGACCCGACGACCTGATTGAGGTCTATGTAAAGGCGGAGATCGCGGCTTGTATCGGAC
>CAIYXV010000123.1 GCA_903930225.1 uncultured bacterium
CCGGACTGAATATTGCAAATAACGCTTTGCTTTCAGTCTCTTCCGGCCAGACCGTGGTCGGGACAACGTTCGCGACTTACGGCAAACTGGAAGTGGTAAGGGAAAATGAATTTTTGACCATAGCGGCCCTGTATAACGGCATGAATGATTTCGGGGCATTGGGTGGAAAGGATTTTGGGGTATACGGCAGATCAAGCAGTACCGAAGGGAGCGGAGTAAAAGGAGAAGCCATAAGCACTTCGGGAAGTGCGTTCGGGGTTAGAGGCGAATCCGCCGGTTCGACCGGATTCGGGGTTTACGGCTACGCCACAAACACATCGGGAATAAATTACGGCGTATACGGGTCGACGGATTCCTCTCAGGGATATGGGGTATTTGGCCAGAACACAGTCGGCGGATTGGCCGGATACTTTAATGGACCGGTGAGGGCGTTCGGAACGATCGAGAGCATTAACGGAGGTTTCAAGTTCCCGGATGGGACGACCCAGACCACCGCCGCGACCGGTGCCGCGACCGGCGTCTATGTCCTAAGGAATGGAGATATCATGACCGGGACGCTGACGATCGACGCGAGCTCGCTTTATGGCATTAATTCAACTACAAATAATTCTTCAGGCATCGCGGTTCATGGGAACGCGACCGCCACCGGAGCGATCGCAAACTTCGGCGGATATTTTGAAGCGTCCGGCAACAGCGGAACCGGCGCCTACGGATCGGGGAATACCGGCGTAAGCGGAGTATCGTCAACTGTTTCAGGGCGAGGCGTGAACGGTCAGGCTACGGCAACAAGCGGTCGAGGGGTTTATGGAAGTTCAAGCAACGCGTCTGGTTCGGGCGTGTACGGACAGAACACCAGCACGGGATATTCCGGATATTTCACGGGTGGTAGGGGAGTGAAGATCGTTGGGACGTTGGAAGTTAACGGAACGATCGAAACCACGGCCGGCGGGATAAAGTTCCCTGATGGAACGATCCAGACCACAATGGCGACGGGCGGAGCCGCCGGTTTATGGACTTCATCCGGAACCAATATATATAATACCAATTCCGGCAACGTCGGCATCGGGACAACCACTCCGACGGCAAGCCTGGATGTAAGAGGAATCGCTAATATCATTGATTCTAAAAACAATATCTTTATTTCCGGAGGCAACCGAACCACCACCGGCGCATCAAATGACGTGGTTGGACTTAATGCTCTAGCGAGTAATACCACCGGCTTCAACAATGTTGTAATGGGCAATTCTGCTCTTTACTCCAATACCGGCGGCAGCGAAAACCAGGCCATAGGCTATCGTGCTCTCTACGGGCAACTGAATGGCTATTATAATATAGCAATAGGCACTGATGCGCTTGCTGTGAGTGATTCTGTCGATAACATTGCATTGGGATACCGTACACTTTATAGAAATACTACTGGTGAAAAAAACATTGCATTGGGGACTAACGCGCTTTGGTACAACACTACTGGTGGCTACAACACAGGGATTGGGCACTGGGCACTTTATTCCAACACTACCGGTTTCGGCAACCAGGCAATAGGCGATAGCGCCCTTTATTCTAACACAACTGCCAATTACAACACAGCCGTAGGTTATAATGCGCTTTACCGTAATACCAGCAGCAATAACACAGCATTGGGTTCTTCTGCACTCTATTACAATACTACCGGCATTTCCAACGAAGCAATTGGATTTCAAGCTCTCAATTCCAACACTACTGGCATCAACAACATAGCCGTGGGCGCATCCGCCTTACAAAATAACGTTACTGGCAGCAACAACATAGCAATAGGCACAGAGTCCCTTTACAACAGTAGTAACTTTGATGATAATAATATAGCAGTGGGTTACCATGCCCTCTACAAAAATACAAACGGGCTCAGCATAGCACTGGGAACCGAAGCCCTCTACAACAATACTAGCGGCAGCGAAAACACCGCAATTGGCTATCAAGCTCTATACTCCAATACCACTGGCGCTTTCAATACTGCATTAGGCGAGCATGCAGGCTATTCAGCCACAAATGGTTTCGGCAATGTTTTCTTGGGCTATTATGCTGGTTATTCTGAAACCGGCAGCAATAAACTATATATTGCTAATTCAAGCACCAATCCGCCCTTGATTTACGGTGATTTCAGCACCGGCAGCGTCGGCATCGGGACGACGAGCCCGGGTTCCAAGCTCACGGTTGCCGGCACAATTGAGACCACAAGCGGCGGCATTAAATTTCCGAATGGAACGATTCAGACCACGGCTGCGACCGGAGGCGCCGCCGGTTTATGGTCGTCATCAGGAAATAATATTTATAACACTAATTCCGGCAATGTCGGCATCGGGACGACGAGTCCATCTTCCGTTCTAGCCGTGATCGGTTCTGAGGAAATAGCTGCGGATTACGCCGTAACCGGCGCACCCGCCAAACTAGCTATTTCGACTTATTATAACCTCGGCACGGGCGCGCCCTCGGTGCTAAGCGGCCGCCGCGCGCGGGGCACAATGGGTTCGCCGACGGCATCCCAAAGCGGCGACTTCCTGCTGACTCTTGGAGCCATGGGTTACGGCGCGACCGGTTGGAGTCCGCAGACCCACGATGCAGCCCTGCAGTTTATGACCACACAAGCTTATACCGACACGGCTCATGGTTCGGCTATAAGGATGACG
>CAIYXV010000124.1 GCA_903930225.1 uncultured bacterium
GTCGATCATGGAAGTAATGTTCCCCATCGTCACATTAAGCTCATCGGCCAGTTCTTTCATTTTTGGGCATCCCTTATGGCTAATAAAGCTCATGAGCATGAACTGCTGGATGGTTATTTCCATGCCGGACAAAAACGCCTCACCGGCGGAATGGAAAGTCCGGTTCACGGTCTGGATCAGCCTTTCAAACTCCTCGATCACCGCATTAACGTTCTTTTCTGTCATGCTGCTCCTCGTGATTGTTTATCTATATAATAGTTTATACCATAAAGTATTATCTGTCAAGTATCGGCTCCGGAGGTTTTTCGCGGCACGGATCGGTTTTACTTTAGATTGGCGGCGGCAAAATCCCAGTTTACGATCTTAAAAAACGCTTCCAGGTACGCGGCCCGGGCGTTGCGATAATCGATGTAATAAGCGTGTTCCCATACGTCGCAGGTCAAAATCGCGGCCTTCCCTTCTTTGATCGGGGTTCCGGCGTTGCTTGAGATCTCTATCGCCAGACCGCCGTCGGGATTTTTTATAAGCCATACCCAGCCGGACCCGAACAGCGCGATCGCGGCGGCCGTGAATTTTTCTTTAAATTGAGCGAATGAACCGAAACTTTTATTGATCGCCGCCAATAGGTCGCCTTTCGGCTCTCCCCCGCCCTTCGGCGAGATCGAGTTCCAATAAAATGTATGGTTCCAGTTTTGCGCGGCGTTATTGAATATCCCGCCCATCGCTTTTTTTACGATTTGTTCAAGCGTAAGGGGCTCATACTCGGTCCCAACGATCAACTTGTTCAGGTTTGCCACATAAACGGCATGGTGCTTGCCGTAATGGTAATCCAGTGTTTCTTTTGAGATATGCGGGGCCAGAGATTCTTTGGCAAAGGGCAGTTCCGGCAATTTGTGTTCCATACTGATCTCTCCTTTTATCTTCCATGACTCCAAAGATATTATAATCTTCGGCAAAGCGATTGTCTAATCGACGATCACAACTCCTTTTGGCACGATATCTTCAGGATGGGCCATCAGATTTTTATTCGGCAGAAAGAATACCGGGATAAAACAAAGAACGACCAGAACCGTGGCAAAAATAAAAGTGTCCTGGAAAGCGTAATTGGTCTGCGCGATAGAGATGAACTTCATGAGGGTCGATTGGGCGACCATGGTCGAAGCCTGGCCGGTATAGCCGATCTCGTGCGCCCGGCTCTGCAGGCCATGATAAGCCGCGACAAAAGCGGGGGAACCCGATTTTATCGCCGCCCAGGCAACGCTCATGTGGAATTTGGCGCGGTTATCAAGCACCGTTGAAAGTATGGCAATACCGACCGCGCCGCCGACCTGCTGGATGATAGCAAGCATCGAGGATGCCATGCCTGCCTTTCGCCGCGGCACCGCGTTCAGCGCCAGTGTCATGATCGGCGCCATCAGCAGGCTCATCCCTGCCCCCCTGATCAGAGTGGGATAGATAATATCCCAATTGCTCATATATATGCTGATCCCGCCGTAAAGATACATGGAAATGGTCAGCAGGAACATTCCCAGCATCGAAAGAAAGCGCGGGCTGGAGCGGTTGCTAAGCCAGCCGATGATCGGCATGCAGACCGCGATAATAAGGGAACCCGGAAGCAAGATCAGGCCGCTCTGGATCGCGGTCAGGCCTTTTAGCTGCTGCAGAAAAAGCGGGAGAAGAAAGACCCCGCCAAAAAGCGCCACGCTCCGGATCGCGCTGATGAGCATTGAAATGCTGAAGACGGGATATTTAAAAAGCCCCAGGTCCATGATCTTGTCCTTTACCATGCTTTCGGTCACCAGGAAACTGGCTAAACCGAAGACCGAAAGCGCCGTGCAGATCATAATATAGCGGGAGGTCCATCCTTCCGCCTCGCCTTTTGAAATGCCAAGCAAAAAGGAGACCAAGAATAGAGAGAGGAACACGAAGCCCCAGACATCAAATGATTTTTTCTGATGACCATGCGGCCGGTCGCGGACCAATAGCTCCATAGCCATTATCACCGCCATCATTCCGATTGGGAGGTTCACCAGGAAGATCGAACGCCAGCCCAGCGTCATGGTAAGAAATCCGCCAAGGGTCGGGCCAAACGCCGGGCCGATAATAATTCCCAGCCCGAACCAGCCCATCGCCTTGCCTCTTTCTTTAGGTTCAAATACTTCAGCGATCATCGACATGCCGGTCGGGTTCATGGCTCCCCCGCCCAGCGCCTGTATCACCCGCGCCGCGATCAGCGAAGGAACGTTCCAGGCAAGACCGCAAAGAAGGGATCCTCCGGTAAATACGACCAAACTTAATGTATAAAGTATCCGGTGTCCCACCCGGTCCCTAAGCCAGGCGGTAAGAGGCATAAGCACGGCGAACGCAAGCATATAAGCGGTTACGACCCATTCGATATCGGTCACGTTCGAGCCAAAATCTGCCATGATCGATGGGATCGAAACGTTAACGATGCTGGAATCGAGCGTGGACATGGTCATGCCGATCATTACCAGCACCATAACGATCCATTTATAATTGGGATTTTGCGATCGCGGGGGTTGGGCCATTTATTACCTGACCCTGATCCTCACCGTTACCGATTGCCCCGCGCGCAGCATTCGGTGTTCAGGATGTGGGTCAAGCGTGATCTTGATCGGTATTTTTTGCACCACTTTTGTAAAGTTACCCGAAGCGTTCTCAGTTGGAAGCAGCGAGAATTGAGATGCGGTCGCTACCGTGATCTCCTGCACCGTGCCAGTCAGTGTGCCGCCCTCGTCTATTGTGATCCTGACCGGCTGTCCGACTTTTACCAGACCTATTTTGGTCTCTTCGATGTTCGCGCTCACCCAGGCGTGATCGACATCCGCGATCGCCACCGCCACCTGCCCCGGTTCAAGTATGTTCCCCTGTTCCGCCAGTTTTTGGATAACCACGCCGTCGATCGGGCTTTTAAGATAAGTATTCGTTAAATTTATATCCGCCAGCTTGTACTCGGCCGCGGCCACATCGTAATTCGTTTGGGCGCGGTCAAGGTCCCGCTTGGAACTGATATTGCTGGTTGCCAGGCTTTTTGCCCGGTCAAGCTCAAGCTTAGCCAGTTCAAAATTAGCCTTGGCTTTATTATACTGCGCTTCGGGAATGCCATGATCTATCTCAATCA
>CAIYXV010000125.1 GCA_903930225.1 uncultured bacterium
GGTTATGTGAGATCTCTTATCCCTCAAGGGGTCCCATCACTTTTGATCCCGTTCCTTCTGCCGATAGAGATCATCGGCCAGTTCGCACGGCCGTTCTCGCTTGCGGTGCGACTTTTTGCCAACATGTTTGCCGGCCACGCGATCATACTGACACTCATCGGTTTGATCTTTGTTTTTCAAAGTTATCTGATCGTCCCGTTCCCGGTCCTCGGGAACGTGGCGATTATGGCATTCGAGGTGTTCGTGAGTTTTATCCAGGCTTTTATCTTTGCGTTCCTTACCTCTTCCTATATAATAGGAGTGGTAAGGGCGGAGCATTAATTCAGGAGGTGCGCGGATGGAAAAATTAGCGGCATATTTGGGAGCGGGAATGAGCATCGGTCTGGCTGCGATAGGTGCCAGCATTGGGATTGGACTGCTTGCGGCAAAAGCTATGGAAGGAATTGCCCGGCAGCCGGAGGCAACCAATAATATCAGGACCTCGATGATCATTGCGATCGCGTTCGTCGAAGCGATCGCGCTTTACGCGCTGGTCATATCGCTGATCCTGGTGACAAAATAAAAGGATAAAATGTTCGAACTTGAGACCGGATTGATCTTCTGGAACACGGTATCGTTCGCGATACTGGTGTTTTTAATGTATAAATGGGTTCTGCCGCCGATTATCGCGATCATGAAGGAAAGGCAGATGGCGATTACGCGTTCGATCGTTGCGGCGGAGGAGAGCCGGAAAAAGTCGGAGGAGCTGCTGGCGGAGAACAAGCGCAAGCTCGCGGAGGCAGACCGGACCGCGAAAAACCTGATCAACCTGGCAAAGACCGATGGCGACCAGGTCAAACGCGAGATCCTGGAAAAAGCGGAAAAGCAGGCCAGCCTGATCGCCCAGCAGGCGGCGCAGGACATGCAGGCGGAGAAGTCAAGGATCATCAATGAGGCGAAAAAAGAGATCGCGGAAATGGTCGCCCTGGCCTCAAGCCGGGTGATCGGCCGGGTCATAACCAAAGCTGACAATCAAAGGATAATTGAGGAAGCGCTTAAATGAAAGAGATGGATCTTGACCGACTGCTTGAAATATCCGGCGAACGGGCGGAGGCGCTCTGCGACGAGCTGTACCGGATCAGTTATCTGGTAAAGCAGAATTATGAGCTGATGAGCGCACTTACCGACCCGAAGCTGGCCGGAGAAGCGAAAAAAAAGGTGATCGGCGACCTGATGCCCGGCGCCTCAAAGATCTTTTCAGAGGTTATATCCCTGATGATCGACCAGGAACTGATCAAAGAATTGGACCAGGTATCAGTGGATTTCACGCTCCTGGTGGCGAAAAAAATGAACATTCGATTTGACGAGGTTATATTTTCGGAAAAACCAGGAGAGGATATCTTAAACAAGTTCAAGAAGATCGCCGGGGACAAGATCAGGTACAGGATCCAGATCGACCCAACGCTTATCGGCGGGTTCATCTGGAAGACAATGGACGGGAAAGTGATGAACGCAAGCATCAAAGGAAGATTATCGCAGATAAGAGAGGAGATCGCGGCCTGATGGAAGACCTTAATTCAATAATCAAAAGCAGGATCAAGGAGTTCAAGCCCGCGTCGAAAATGGAAGAGGTGGGACAGGTCATTGATTCCGGCGACGGGATCGTTCAGATCAAAGGCTTGCCCTCGGCCATGGCGCTGGAGATGATCGAATTTCCCAATAAGGTCTACGGTATCGTTTTCAATCTTGAGTATGAGAATATAATAGCTGTGATCCTGGGCGCCCATACCGATGTAAAGGAAGGGGACTGGGCGAAGCTTACCGGAAGAGTGATGCAGGTACCGGTCGGCGACGCCCTGATCGGCCGGGTCGTTAACTCCCTGGGCTTGCCGATCGACGGCCTGGGTGAAATTAAAACGGACACTTTCAGGCCGATCGAGAAAATGGCGCCCGAGGTTGTGGATCGAAGCCCGGTAGCGGTCCCGCTGCAGACGGGCTACAAACTGATCGACGCCCTGATCCCGATCGGCCGGGGGCAAAGGGAACTGGTGATCGGAGACCGCTCCACCGGAAAGTCCACGCTGGCGATCGATACGATCATCAATCAAAAAGGCCAGAATGTGAAATGCGTTTACGTCGCGATCGGGCAAAAAGAATCCAACCTGGTACAGATCGTGCAGAAACTGAAAGAGACGGGAGCGATGGATTACACGACTATGGTCGTGGCGTCCGCCTCTGACCCGGCGGCCATGCAGTACATCGCGCCGTTCGCGGGCTGCGCCATGGCGGAGCATTACATGTATTCGGGGCAGGACGCGCTGATCGTTTATGATGACCTGACCAAACATGCCCAGGCATACCGCATGATCTCGCTCCTTTTGCGCCGGCCGCCCGGACGCGAGGCTTATCCCGGTGATGTTTTTTATCTGCATTCGAGGCTTTTGGAACGGGCGGCCAAGCTGTCGCAGGCCAAAAGCGGAGGTTCGCTCACCGCCCTCCCGCTGATCGAGACCCAGCTGGGCGATGTTACCTCTTACATTCCCACCAACGTGATCTCGATCACCGACGGCCAGATCTTTCTGGTCACCGATCTTTTTAACGCCGGCTTCAGGCCGGCGGTCGATGTGGGAATATCGGTCTCGCGCGTGGGCGGGAAGGCCCAGGTCCCGGCGATCAGGAAGATCGCGGGGAGATTGAGGCTCGATCTGGCGCAGTATCGCGAGAAACAATCCTTTGCGCTCTTCGCGGGAGAGGTCGACAAGGAAACCCTAAAACAGCTCCAGCGCGGGGCGATCGTCTCCGAGGTGCTGAAACAGGACAAGAACCAGCCGGTGCCGGTCGAAGAACAGATAATCGCCATTTACGCGGCCGTGAACGGTTTCATGGACGAACTGCAGATCGATCTGATCAATGATTTCGAGCGCAAACTGATAAACTATATTAAATGCTCCGCCCCGGAAATAATACCCGAACTTAAGGCCCTTCAAAAGCCGGTCGAAGAAAAGCTTAAAGAATTGATCCGGCAGTTCAAGGAGTCGTTCTAATGGCGACCGATGCCAAGATCAAGTCCAGGATCGCGACGTTAAAAAGCCTTAATTCCATTTTTTCGGCGATGCAGGTGATCACCGTGGCGCGCCTTTCAAAAATCAAAGAAGCGCAAAGAGCGACGGCCAGGTTCAGGAGAGAGATCGAGGACGCGGCCTCGTATTTTAAGGCCGAAAATAAAGCGAGCGCGAATGGGGCGGTGGCGGCCGTGATCGTTTCCGCGAACCGGGGGCTGTGCGGCACGTTCAACCAGGACATAACTTTCAGGATCCAATCGTTCCTTAAGGAACATTCCGGAAAAAACATCAGATTCTTCGCTTACGGGCGCAAAGGCTATGAATTCCTTATCGGGAAAAAGCAGGAGATCGAGCAGTATTATTCTTCGGATAATTTCGACACGGAGAACGTTCGCCAAACCGCCGAAAAGCTCTGGGGGTTGTATAAGAACGGAGAACTGTCCGAGGTCTATGTCCTATATAATCATTTTGTTTCCGCTTTCAGCAGAAAGGCGACCGCCAACCGGCTATTGCCTTTTGATTTCTCCGGATCAAGGAAAATAGAGGACAGCATGATAATTGAGCCGGACCGTAAGGTGTTCATTGAAAAAATGTCGCTTTTGTACATTGAGGCGATGATATCGTCCGCTATCCGCGAGTCCCAGCTCGGGGAATTTTCGTCCCGGATGGTAACGCTTAAGTCCGCGATCGACAATTCCCACGACCTGATCGGAGACCTTACTGTACAACGGAACAAGGCCCGCCAGCAGATGATAACGCAGGAAATACTTGAGATAGTTGAAGCATCGGAAGCGATGAAGGGAGAATCTAGATGAGCCAGGGTGTTAAAGGAAGAGTAGTTCAGGTCATCGGGGCGGTCATTGACGTCCAGTTCCCGATCGATTCTATTCCGCGCATAAGGAACGCGCTTAGGATCGAAAACCCAAAGATCATAGCCGAAGTTGCCGCGCAGCATGACGGCGGGATCGTGCGCGCCGTTGCATTGCTTCCGACGGACGGACTTGCCCGAGGCACCGAAGTGATCGATACCGGAGTTCCGCTTAGCGTTCCGGTCGGGCCCGATACGCTGGGCCGCATGTTCAATGTTTTAGGCGAAGCGATCGATGGCGGACCGGAAGTAACCTGTGAAAAATGGCCGATCCGAAGGGACCCGCCTTCGTTCGAGGATATTGTTTCCCGTACCGAATTGTTCGAGACCGGCATTAAGGTTATTGACCTGCTTGCTCCCTATGTTAAGGGAGGCAAGACCGGCCTCTTCGGCGGTGCGGGCGTAGGCAAGACCGTTATTATTATGGAGATGATCTATAATATTGCCAAGCATCACGGCGGCATATCTGTTTTTGGCGGGGTGGGAGAGAGGACCAGGGAAGGGAACGATTTATGGCTTGATATGAAAGAATCCGGCGTCATCGACAAGACCGTTCTCTGCTTCGGCCAAATGGCGGAACTGCCAGGCTCCCGCCTGGTAGCCGGCAACACCGCGCTGACCATGGCCGAATATTTCAGGGACGTCGAGGGGAAAGATGTCCTTTTCTTTGTTGACAATATTTTCCGTTTCGTTCAGGCGGGCTCGGAAGTTTCGACCCTTCTTGGCCGGATGCCTTCGGCGGTAGGATACCAGCCGACGCTTCAGGCCGAAGTGGGCCGTTTTGAAGAAAGGATCGTATCAACAAAAAAAGGATCGATCACATCTGTTCAAGCGGTTTACGTTCCGGCCGATGACATCACCGATCCGGCCGCGGCCGCCACATGGGCCCATCTTGACGCCACGACCGTTCTTTCAAGAGCGGTGTCCGAAATGGGCATCTATCCGGCGGTCGATCCTTTGGCTTCTACCTCAAGGATCCTTGATCCGCAGATCGTGGGTGAAAAGCACTATCGCACGGCCAGAGAAGTTCAGCAGATCCTGCAAAGATATAAGGAACTGCAGGATGTGATCGCGATCCTGGGTATTTCTGAACTTCCGGAAGAAGATAAATTGATAGTGGGGCGTGCCAGAAAGATCCAGCGCTTTTTATCGCAGCCGTTCTTTGTGGCCGAGAATTTTACCCAGATCCCCGGCAAATACGTAAAGCTTGAAGACGCGATCGAAGGTTTTAGCGGCATCGTAGAAGGCAAATATGACGAATTGAGTGAGCAGGATTTTTACATGGTCGGCGGGATAGAAGAAGCGGTCGCAAGGGCCAATGCAAAGTAAAAGCTTTAAATTGAACATATTGTCCCTCGAAAAAGAATTGTACACAGGCGAGGCGGTTTCGCTTAACATAAACGCGGAAGACGGAGAACTGACAGTTTTATCCGGTCATGCGCCGATCATGGCGGTCATAAAAAAAGGGCCGATAAGAGCTAAAAAAGCGGACGGGACCGAATTAAAGATCCACGCAGATAGAGGCTTGCTTAAGGTGTTTCATGACCAGGCTTCGGTAATGATCTGAAAGACAAAATTGTAATTTATTCGCTTTTTAAATACACAAATGTAGTATAATAAATCAGCTTTTGCGAATATTATGCGTTCTTAAGCCAAAAATATTGCTGGCAATGAAATTGCTATTCATATAAGCACAAAGGAGGCGTTATTATGCCAACAAAAGAGGAAATATTAAAGCTGGTAAAGGACAACGATGTCGAATTCATAAGATTGTGGTTTACGGATATCAACGGGATCTTAAAAAGCTTCTCGATCGGCAAAGACGAGCTGGAGGGAGCCCTGACCCAAGGAATGGGATTTGACGGATCATCGATTACCGGGTTCCAGGATATTGAGGAGTCGGACATGATCGCCATGGCCGATCCCGACACTTTTCAGATACTTCCCTGGAGGCCGCAGGAAAAGTCGGTGGCCAGGATGATCTGCGATATACTTCAGCCGGGCGGAAAGCCTTATGAAGGGGATCCCCGCTACATACTCAAGAGAGCCCTTGAGAAGATGAAAAAGATGGGCTTTGACCATTATTATGTCGGGCCGGAGCTTGAGTATTTTTATTTTAAAGATTCAAAAGGAACGGAAATACTCGATGAGGGAGGGTATTTTGACCTGACCCCTCTTGATATGGCGTCAAATCTAAGGAGAGAAACGGTCCTGGCCCTAAAACAGCTGGGGATAAACGTTGAATACAGCCACCACGAAGTAGCCCCGTCGCAGCATGAAATCGATATGAGATTTGATGATGGATTAAAGATGGCGGATAACGTAGTCACTTACAAGCTGACGGTCAAGGAAATCGCTTCTAAGAATGGCGTTTATGCGACCTTCATGCCGAAGCCGATCTTTGGGCAGAACGGGTCCGGAATGCATTGCCATCAATCTTTGTTCAAAGGAAAGACCAACGCGTTTTATGACGGCAAGGACAAATACCACCTGTCCGACACGGCAAAATCATACATCGCCGGCATTTTAAAACATGCCCCGGAAATGATATCGATTCTTGCGCCCTGGGTTAATTCGTACAAGCGACTGGTCCCGGGGTATGAAGCTCCCGTTTATATCGCCTGGTCAAGACGCAACCGCTCCGCGCTGATAAGGGTGCCTATGTACCAGCCGGGCAAAGAGATCTCCACGCGCATGGAATTAAGATGTCCGGACCCCTCCGGTAACCCGTACCTTCAGTTCGCGGTAATGCTCAGCGCCGGCCTGAAGGGGATCGAGGAAGGCTACAAAATTCCGGAGCCAATGGAGCTGAACCTGTATCACCTGACCGACGATGAGCGGAAAGAAAGAGGGATCAAGTCGCTTCCCGCCAGCCTCGGCGAAGCAATTGCGATCACCGAGAAATCCGATCTGGTAAAGGAAGTGCTGGGCGCGCACAGCTTCGAGCGCTTCATCGAGCTCAAGAAAAAAGAATGGGATGAGTTCCGCATACAGGTTACGGAGTACGAAATAAAGAAATATCTTCCGATACTGTGATCTTATAAGTAATTTGTGTTTTGGGGCGGGATCTTTGAGACACCTTTGTATCCCGCCCCTTACATAAGGTGTCAAAATGGAATATGCCAACAAAAAAAGAACGCAAGGTCTGTACGACCCTGCGTACGAACATGATTCGTGCGGGGTCGGTTTCGTGTGCGACATTAAAGGCCGCCCCTCCCATGATATCGTTAAATACGGCCTTCAAGTATTAAAAAGGCTGGCCCACCGCGGCGCGGTAGGCTCCGACCCGAAGACCGGCGACGGAGCCGGAATACTGATCCAGATCCCCCATGCTTTTTATCAAAGATCGGTCACTTTCAAGCTGCCTCAACCGGAGGCATACGGCACCGGACTGGTTTTTCTTCCCAAAAATGAAAAAGATAACGAGGCGGCGAAAAGATCGATCCGGAATATCGTTGAGCGTGAAGGACAGGTTTTGCTTGGCTGGAGAAAAGTGCCGACCGACGATTCGGCGATCGGGGTTACCGCCAGAAAGATATGTCCCATAATCGAACAGGTTTTTATCAGTAAGGGCCAAAAGATCCGTTCTCCAATCGAACTCCAGAGAAAATTATACGTGATCCGGCGGCGGATAGAGAAAGAAGTAAGCTTCCCCCAATTTTACATCACCGGACTTTCGACCAGAACCATTATTTACAAAGGTCTGCTGATGCCGGACCAGGTCGAGGAATTCTATCCCGAGTTAAAGGACCAATCGATCGGCAGTAGCATTGCGCTGGTGCATTCGCGCTACAGCACCAATACCTTCCCGGCCTGGGAGCTGGCTCAGCCTTTCCGCTACCTGGCGCATAACGGGGAAATAAACACGATCAGGGGAAATATCAACTGGATGGCGGCAAAAGAAAGCTCGCTTCAAAGCAAATGCTTCAACGATGATCTAAATAAGCTTAAGCCCATCATTGTTCCCGGGGGCAGCGATTCGGCTTCGCTGGATAACGCCTTTGAGCTTTTATGTCTTTCCGGAAGGACCCTGCCGGAAGTGATGATGATGCTGATCCCTTCGGCCTGGGAGCACAACGACCAGATCGATATAAATCTTAAAGATTATTATCGCTACCAGGCCTCGCTTATGGAGCCGTGGGACGGACCGGCGGCGGTGGCTTTTACCGACGGAAAAAGCGTAGGAGCGGTTTTAGACCGCAACGGATTGAGGCCCGCGCGCTATATTATTACCAAAAATAATTTGGTGGTAATGGCTTCGGAGGTCGGGGTGCTGGACATTGATCCAACAGATATTATTCTGTCCGGAAAGCTTGAACCGGGCAAAATGTTTTATATTGACACCGAAAAGGGCGGGATTATAGATGATGAGGAGATAAAGAGGGGAATATCCCGGCAAAAACCTTACGGCAAATGGATAAAGGACAACACCATTGACATCGATTCGCTCCCGCGATTGGGGGTTACCGAAAAGCTGTCTGAAGACATCAATGTCAGCTTAAAAGCGTTCGGTTACACCAGAGAAGATCTAAAGATGATAATAAAACCGATGGCGGAGACCGGCAAGGAGCCGATCGGATCGATGGGGAACGATACTCCCTATGCCGTGCTTTCTCTCAAGCCGCAGCCGCTTTTTAATTATTTTAAACAGTTGTTTGCCCAGGTCACCAATCCTCCGATCGATCCGATCAGGGAAGAGATCGTAATGAGCCTCGAAAGCTATGTCGGCCCGCAAAAAAATATTCTGGAAGAAACAGCCGAACATTGCCGCCGGCTCAAGGTCAAAGAACCGGTGTTGACCAATGAAAAACTAGAGAGGATAAGGACGATAATCGCCAAAGGATTCAAGACCAAGACCATTTTCATCAATCTTGGAAAAGAAGAGGGTTTGAAAAATGCGATCGACCGCATCTGCGCGGAAACGGTCGGGGCGATCGAGCAGGGGTTCAGTTTTGTCATCTTAAGCGACCGCAAATATGACCGCGAACATTGTGCCGTACCGTCCCTTATGGCGGTCGGTGCGGTGCACCACCACCTTATCAGAAAGACCATGCGCAGCCGCATAGGGATAATAGTTGAATCGGCCGAGCCCAGGGAAGTACACCATTTTGCCCTGCTCTTGGGATACGGCGCGGACCTTATCAATCCCTATCTCGCTTATGAAGCGATCGGCCATTTGATAGACGAAAAACAGTTGAACCTTGATATCGTTTCCGCCACCGGCAATTACCTAAAAGCGGTCAATAAAGGGATCTTAAAGATACTTTCAAAAATGGGCATCTCCACGCTTTACAGCTACCGCGGAGCGCAGATATTTGAAGCTCTCGGCCTTGATAATGATGTGGTCGAACGATATTTTACCGGGACCTCATCGCGGATCGGCGGCGCGGATATAAATACGATCGAAAAAGAAACGCGGATGAGGCACGAGGGCGCTTACCGGCAGCCGGAGTCAGGGCTTTTATCCGGCGGGATCTATCAATGGAGGCGGGACGGGGAAACGCACCTTTGGAACCCCGAAAGCATATACACGCTTCAGGACGCGGTAAGGAAAAATGACGAAAAAAGATATAAAGAATTCTCCGCGCTGATAAACGACCAGTCGCGATCGCCGGTCACTTTGCGCAGTCTTTTTAAATTTAAAAAATGCGAACCGGTCCCGATCGATCAGGTCGAACCCAAAGAAAAGATATTCAAGCGATTTGCCACCGGCGCGATGAGCTTTGGCTCGATCAGCAAAGGGGCGCATGAAACCATCGCCATTGCGATGAACCGGATCGGCGGACGCTCCAACACCGGAGAAGGCGGAGAAAGCCCGGATCGGTTTATTCGCTTAAAGAACGGAGATTCCCTGCGCAGCGCCATCAAGCAGGTAGCTTCGGGGCGGTTCGGCGTTACCACCAACTACCTGGTGAATGCGGACGAGCTCCAAATCAAGATCGCGCAGGGGGCAAAGCCGGGAGAAGGCGGACAGCTTCCCGGATACAAGGTCAGCGCAGTGATCGCAAAAACCCGTTATACCACCCCCGGGGTAACGCTTATTTCGCCGCCTCCCCACCATGACATATATTCCATCGAGGACCTGGCGCAATTGATATTTGATCTAAAAAACGTAAATCCCAAGGCCCGGATCAGCGTGAAACTGGTTTCGGAAGTCGGAGTGGGTACGGTCGCGGCCGGCGTTGCCAAAGGCCACGCGGATATGATCCTGATCGCGGGAGGGGACGGCGGCACCGGAGCCTCGCCCCTAAGTTCCATAAAACATGCCGGGCTTCCCTGGGAGATGGGCCTTTCTGAAACCCATCAGACGCTGGTCTTGAACGATTTAAGGAGCAGAGTGCGCCTGCAGGCGGACGGGCAAATGAGGACCGGGCGGGACATCGCGATCGCGGCGATATTGGGTGCGGAAGAATTTGGCTTTGCCACGATCATGCTGATCATTCTGGGCTGCGTCATGCTGAGGCATTGCCATTTGAACAACTGTTCGGTGGGCGTGGCGACGCAGGATGAATATCTTTCTAGCAAATTTTCCGGCAAACCAGAATATATAATCAATTATTTCCGCTTTGTGGCCGATGAACTGCGCGGGATCATGGCCAACCTGGGCGTAAGATCGATCGACGAACTGGTCGGCCGGACCGAACTTCTGGAAATGAACGGCGAGATCCTTCCCTGGAAAGCGAAAAACATCGATTTTTCAAAGATACTTTATAAACCGGACGTGGAAAAAAGCGTCGGGACCAGGTGCACGATAGCGCAGGACCATAATATCGACAAAGTGCTCGACCGCAGGCTGATAGAATTGGCGCAGCCGGCGATAAATGAAGCGAAAAAAGTGGATCAGGAAGTGCGCATAAATAATTCCGACCGCTCGACCGGGGCCATGCTTTCCGGCGAACTGATATTAAAAAGGGGAGAGCAGGCGCTTCCGGAAGGAACGATACGGTTCAAGTTCAACGGTATCGCCGGACAAAGTTTCGGGGCGTTCCTGGCCAAAGGGATAACTTTTGAACTGGAAGGTTTGGCGAATGATTACGTGGGAAAAGGGATATCCGGCGGAAAGATCATTATTTACCCGAATAAAAGATCGGAATATAAACCGGAAGAGAACATAATAATAGGGAATACCACTTTTTACGGGGCTATTGCCGGCGAAGCTTACATCAGGGGAAGGGCCGGAGAAAGGTTTTTGATCCGCAATTCCGGATTGTACGCGGTGGTCGAGGGAGTGGGCGATCATGGATGCGAATACATGACCGGCGGCCGGGCGTTGATATTGGGCCCGACCGGGCGCAACTTTGGAGCGGGCATGTCCGGGGGCATAGTTTATGTCCTCGACCGGAACGGTGATTTTAGGGAAAAATGCAATACCAGCATGATCGAACTGCAGGAGCATTTGACCGACGAGGATAAAGGGACCATAAAAGCGCTGCTGGCCAACCATTATGCTTATACCGGAAGTCAGATCGCAAAAAAGATGCTTGACGATTTTAATAACCAATCGAGAAAAATAATAAAGGTCATGCCGATAGAATATAAGAGACTGCTTGAAGAAAGGGCGATGAAGCAGGAGGAGCTTGAGCTGATGGAGGTATCCGATGGGTAATCCGAAAGGATTTCTTAAGATAAAACGCAAAAGATCGGAATACCGTCCGGTTTGCGAGAGGGTAAAGGATTATGGCCAGGTAGCGCTGCCGCGTTCGGCTGAAAGCTCTAAAGAGCAGGCCGCTCGCTGCATGGATTGCGGCACTCCTTTTTGCCACTGGGGCTGTCCGCTCGGCAACGTCATACCGGAATGGAACGATCTTTTATTTAACGGCCTCTCCCGGCGCGCGTTCGAACTGCTTGATTCAACCAACAACCTGCCGGAAGTGACCGGCAGAGTATGCCCGGCGCCCTGTGAATTTGCCTGCGTGCTCGGGATCAACGACGACCCGGTCACCATACGCGAAAACGAGCTCGCGATCGTTGAGCACGTGTTTGACCGGGGATATATCAAGCCAAAAACGGTAAAAATCCGGACCGGGAAAAAAGTGGCGGTAATAGGGTCGGGGCCGGCGGGGCTTTCCTGCGCCGCCCAGCTTAACCAGGCCGGCCATCTGGTCACGGTTTTTGAGAAAGACCCAAGGATCGGCGGGATCATGCGCTACGGCATCCCAGATTTTAAATTAGAAAAGAACATAATCGACCGGCGCAAAGATATTTGGGAAAAAGAAGGCGTGATATTCAAGACCGGCGTCAACGTCGGTCTCGATTATTCAGCGGATAAACTGTTAAAAGAATTTGACGCGGTCTGCCTGGCCGGCGGCTCAAGAGTGCCAAGGGACCTGAAGATCAAGGGGCGGGATCTAACGGGCGTCTATTTCGCGATGGAGTATCTTACGCAATCCAATTGCCGGGTGGCCGGAGAGAAGATACCCGTGGAGAGAGCAATCGATGCTAAAGGCAAAAAAGTGGTCGTGATCGGGGGCGGAGATACCGGTTCCGATTGCGTGGGGACCGCCAACCGCCAGGGAGCGTCCTGCGTGGTCCAGATAGAACTGATGCCAAAAGCGCCGGAAACGCGGTTGGAGAAGCAGCCCTGGCCGACTTATCCCATGCTGCTTAAAACCACCACCAGCCACGAAGAAGGGGTAGCGCGGCAATGGTCGATCTTAACCAAAGAATTTAAGGGTCAAGGGTCAAGGGTCAAGAGTCTCATCTGCGTTAGAGTTGATGCTTCGTTGAAGGAAATTTCCGGGACGGAATTTGAGATCGAAGCGGATATGGTCGTGCTGGCGCTTGGATTCCTGCAGCCGGAGCATAGCGGGCTGCTGGACGGTCTGGGGGTCGAGTACGATCAGCGCGGCAATGTTAAAACGAACGATAAATATATGACCTCGGTCAAAGGCGTGTTTTCGGCCGGCGACATGAGAAGGGGACAGTCCCTGATCGTCTGGGCGGTATCGGAAGGCCGCAAGACCGCACGCGCGGTAGATGAGTACCTTATGGGCGAATCTTCTCTCCCTGTAATGTGATCAGTGAATCTGTATCTTGATATCTGACAGCTTTGGCAGAGGTATATTCCCGCTGGCGCTGACCGGCGCTTCTAACGGTATCCCGATCACATCGGATTTAAATTTCCCGGAAACAGCGTAGGGCAGGCTGGTTTTTCCGCTTACCATGGCGTTGATCACGTTTTGTGCGGTCCCGAACAGCTGGATCAGATCGATCTTTGTCCCCACGATAAACGAAGTCGATCCATTGGGGGTCATCTCTATAGTAGAGGTGACGCCGGAGGTGAATGGCTTGCCGTCGATCATAATCTGATACTCAACCGTTCCGTGGATCCCGATCGGATTCGGATTTTTCACGTCAAAGGTAGACTTGGCCATGAGCTCGTTTAATGAAACGACATTGATCTGCGTATCCCTGTGGGTTACTTGCGGGGGCTGCAGTTCTAAACAGCCGGCCAAAAACGGGACCACAAGGAAAAGCAGCAATAATGATAGTTTTTTCATCTTTCGCTTACGCCTTATTGTTCTCGGAAACGAACTTTTTTATTTCCTCGATATTCTCGACTATCAGCTTGGCCTTCGACATGCCGAACGAGAACGGATATTTATCTTCCTCGTCCCTCTTTAATACCAGCATCGGCTTACCCTTGTATTCGGACCTTTCAACTATTGTCATGTTATTCCCCTTTCTGTTTTATCGTCATTAACCTTCAATAAAATAACACATCTTGGTAAAAGGTTCAAGTCGGCTTTATGCCTGAAGAGTTAATGGCAGGATTGAATTCAAAGCTACATTGGACAATCCATTCGATTTATTGACAGCCCAAACATTTATCTGCTAAAATTAAAGCATAGAGGTTGAGGTCCGGTTATAAGGAGAGATGAATCGATATGAAGAGCCTATTTGTTGGCAACCTGTCCTGGTCGGTCACGAATGAAGATCTCCAGAAAAAATTTTCGGAGTTCGGGAACGTGATCTCCGCCAGAGTGGTAACTGATAAATTATCGGGGAGATCCCGCGGATTCGGATTCGTTGATATGGAAGACGCCGACGCCGAAAAGGCCCTTGCCGCGATGCAGGGCTATAAATGGGGCGAGCGCGAAGTGACCGTCAACGAAGCAAAACCAAAAAGCGAAGGGCGCGAAAGAAGGGGCTCAGACTCGGGTTTTTAAAGTTTCAACGGTTTAAAAGACATTATAAGGCGTCTTTTTTACAAGGCGCCTTTTTTTTAGCGTAAAAAGGGAACAATGAAAGCGATACTGGCACTGGAAGACGGAACCATATTTACCGGAAGCGCGTTCGGCGCCCGGGGCACCTCTTATGGCGAGGCGGTTTTTAATACCGCGATGACCGGCTACCAGGAGATACTTACCGATCCCTCTTACAAAGCGCAGATCATCACCATGACCTATCCGCTGATCGGCAATTACGGAGTTAATCCGGAGGATGTTGAATCGGAAAAACCGCACAGCTCCGGATTTATCATTCGTGAATTAAGCGGTATAACCTCGAACTGGCGCGCCAAAGGGTCGCTCGACTCCTATTTAAAAAAGTACAATGTGATCGGGATCGAAGGGATCGATACCCGCGCCCTGACCAAGTATATTCGCAGCCGGGGAGCGATGAAAGCAGTCATTTCGACGAGCGTGACCGATCCTAAAAAACTGGTAAAAATGGCCGGGGAGTGGGAGGGGTTGGAGGGGGTCGATCTGGTAAAAAAAGTTACCTGCGCTAAGAGCTATCAGTGGAATGACAGCGGTAAATTCAAGGTCGTGGTAATCGATTGCGGCGCGAAACACAATATAATGCGCGAGCTTGAGAAGCGTGACTGCCAGGTCACGGTCGTCCCGGCGCAGACCACTGCCAAAGAGATCTTATCGCTTAAGCCTAATGGTGTGATGTTGAGCAACGGCCCCGGAGATCCGGCGGCGGTCACTTACGTTATCGAGACCGTAAAAAATTTGATCGGCAAGGTGCCGATCTTCGGCATCTGCCTCGGACATCAGATGCTGGGCTTGGCTCTTGGAGGTAAAACCTACAAGCTCAAATTCGGCCATCGCGGGGCTAACCAGCCGGTCATGAACTTACTGACGCGGAAAGTCGAGATCACCAGCCAAAACCACGGCTACTGCGTGGATATCGATTCCTTGAACAAAGACGAGGTCGAACTTACCCATATCAATCTTAACGATAAAACCTCGGAAGGATTGCGGCACAAAAAGCACCCGGTCTTTTGCGTGCAGTACCATCCGGAAGCGTCGCCGGGGCCCAATGACGCCAAATATCTGTTCGATGAGTTCATAAGGATTATAAATGCCTAAACGTACCGACATAAAAAGCATATTGATAATTGGGGCGGGGCCGATCGTGATCGGGCAGGCCTGCGAATTTGATTATTCCGGGTCCCAGGCCTGCAAGGCGCTTCGCGCGGAAGGTTACAAGGTGATCCTGGTCAATTCCAATCCCGCCACCATCATGACCGATCCGGAAATGGCCGATCGCACCTACATCGAGCCGATCAACCCGGAATTCGTCGAAAAGATAATCGAAAAAGAGAGGCCGGACGCAATTCTCCCGACGCTCGGCGGTCAGACGGCGCTTAACTGCGCGGTGCAGTTGGCGGAGAGCGGCGTGCTGAAGAAGTATAACGTAGAGATGATCGGGGCGAACGAACAGGTGATCAAAAAAGCGGAGGACCGGGAACTTTTTAAGAAAGCGATGCTTAAGATCGGACTGGACCTGCCGGAAAGCGACCGGGCGAACGATCTTAAGGGAGCAAGGGCAGTCGCGGAAAAGATCGGCTATCCGGTGATCGTGCGCCCGAGCTTTACGCTTGGCGGGACCGGTGGCGGCGTTGCGTATAATAAAGAACAACTCGAGGAGCTGGCCGCCCGGGGGCTCGAATCCTCCATGATCTCGGAGATCTTAATCGAGGAATCGGTGATCGGCTGGAAAGAGTTTGAGATGGAGGTAATGCGCGACCTGGCCGACAATGTGGTCATCATCTGCTCGATCGAGAATTTCGACCCGATGGGGGTACATACAGGCGACAGTATTACGGTCGCCCCCGCGCAGACGCTGACCGACGTTGAATACCAGAAAATGAGAGACGCCTCGATCGCGGTCATCCGCGAGATCGGGGTCGATACCGGGGGGAGCAACATCCAGTTCGCCCTCCATCCCAAGACCGGCCGGATGGTCATAATCGAAATGAACCCGCGCGTGTCGCGCTCGTCCGCGCTGGCCAGCAAGGCGACCGGCTTCCCGATCGCGAAGATCGCGGCCAAGCTCGCGGTCGGCTATACCTTAGACGAGATCCCCAATGATATTACCCGGGAGACCCCGGCTTCGTTCGAGCCGACCATCGATTACTGCGTGGTCAAGATCCCGCGCTTCACGTTCGAAAAGTTCCCGGGCTCCGATACCACGCTCACTATTTCCATGAAGTCGGTGGGGGAAACAATGGCCATTGGGCGGACGTTCAAAGAAGCCCTGCAAAAGGGTTTAAGGGGACTAGAGATCAAAGCGGCGGGGTTTGATGACCTTAAAAATCTCGATCCAAAAGCGGTAAAAAATAAGCTGTCGGTTCCCAATCCCGACCGCATATTTTACTTGAAGTACGCGCTGAAGAACGGATTCACCGTGGACCAGATCTATAAGCTTACCGCGATCGATCCCTGGTTCCTGAATAATCTAAAAGAGATCATCGACGTTGAAAAAAAGCTGATAAAAGACGGCCGTAAAATATTAAAAGACAAGGAGCTATTCTGGCTGGCAAAAAAGACGGGATTTTCGGACATTCAGATCGCGCGGATCGCGGGAACCGATGAGGTAACTGTTTTTGAGGCCCGCAAGAAATTGGGGATCACGACCACCTTTAAGCTGGTCGATACCTGCGCGGCGGAGTTCGAGGCTTACACCCCTTACTACTATTCCACCTATGAAGTTGAAGACGAGTGCCGGGCCTAAACAGGAAAAAGCCGATAGGGGAGTTCCTCTTCTTCTTTCTCGTAATACTTTAATTTCATCGGCGGAAAACTAAAGCAATCAAACTCCTCATTATATTCAAGTGCTTCACGGTCAAACGTGGGGCAATTCTTTAGAAGCGAATACAGGTGCCGGACTTCTTCCGGAGATAGTTTATTAGTTACATGCTTTCCGGCGTACTGCTCAAGATATCGATAAAAGCCAACACTTTCCAGTATGTCTCCCTCAAAATGGTCATCTTTGAAATGATCTGCTATGGTCCTCCAGTCTTCTTCATCCAGTATGCCGAGATAAATTAAATTGCAAGAAGAATATCTGTGCAGTTTATCGTTCACTAATATTTTGCTCATTATGGGGGAAAGCTTTAGGCATTCCTCAAAAAACGAATAAAAATCATGATCAAACTGCGGATATTTATCTTTTATCTTTTCCCAGTAATTTGACAGGAACCGCTCAAAAGTAAAAAATGAAATATTCTCCGGTAAAACTAGCGGCAAATCCTTTAATTTATCAAAAAGGCCGTGGAGGTCTTCCGGGCTTAAATCGCCGTATTTAAAAACAGAAGGGCCGCCTTTTTGTTGGATAATGCGCGAGAATTCGTTAAAAGCCTTTAAATAGGATGAACCATCAACCTCTGAAAGTAAACAATCCAGATTGCCGCCCCTTAGCTCATCTTTTACGTCAAGCATCCAATGATACATGAGCGCAATAAAGCCAAAGTCGTCAGCGCCGGAAAATATTTCGCCGATACCTTTTTCCCCCTTAATTCTTGCCCTGGTATGAACTTCCATGATCCGGCCGTCATGTCCCATCATCACATTATTTGGATATCTCATGATGGAGACCCTGTGATAATCGTCATTCGCATGCGGAACGGCCGTAGCTCTTCCTTCATAATATGGGCCAATCACATGTGTGACCTTGCCTGGATAATCCCGGGCGATCACTTTATGGAATAAGAGGCTTAAATAGCCCCTGGAAAACATTTTAGGGCGGCCGGACCCCGGCTTTGATAATTCTCCCAATAAACGAACCTCTTTGGGACGAAGCAATCTAATTGCGGTTTGAAATCGTTCAATAAAATCATTCACCTTTAAAGGGTAATCAGCTAACTGCTTATGGAATAAATTAACCGATAAAGCATTTGCTGAAATATCCGCTCTGCTAAGTGCTTCCGCCGCCTGTTGGGCATAGCGATCGCCTTTCCACCAGCCATGAGAGACAAAGTCATACTCTATTCCCGCTGACCGAAAAAGAACAGCCACATCGCTGAAATCAGCGTTAAAATGCACATCCCGGTAATGCATAGGGTCTGAACGATAATAGGGCGTTATTTTTAATTTGCCTGATCTTTGGGCGGCGGCGGATAAAATATCGTTTGTGATCGCGGCGATCATGGGATACGGCATGTGACGCATATGAGGAGGAGAATCGTTGGCGCAGGCAAAGCATTGATTGGCGCATCCGTCAGTTATTGCTAGTATTTTATAGCCGTACTTATTATCTGTAAACATTGCAATAACGGCCTGCTTTTGATCTTCGGTCAGCATTGATGAAGGCGAGACAAACAATGATAGGTGAGGAGCGGCTACGGAAGGAAGCTGTGGAAGCATTTCGTCAAATTGATTGGCGAGATTGTCATTGCTGGCGGGCAAGTCTGAAGCCAGCAAGGCCTGTACTCTGGTATGCAAGATTATTCCAGACTCGCTTAAAATGGTGTGATGGCCAAGCAATCCCTGGGCACCGCTGGCAAAAGTCAGGGCTTTTTCTTCCGGGAAACCCATTTGCGCAAGCCGGTTATAATTCGGCTGGATCTGAAGACGGTTCCTTACCGTAGCAAGAGTTACCATATATATATTTCAATAAAAAAGCGATTAAATTTCAAATATCGATAATGATTTATATGAAGCTGAAGACGAGTGCCGGGCCTGATATAAGCCTAAGTTGTCCGATTTAAATTTATTTCAATGGGAATAATACTGGGCCTGCCATTCTAGCAGTTCGCTACCGCGTTCCCAGGTTTGACCAAGGATATCAATTGCAATCCCGAAAATGCCCATGGATAACATAGATAAATTGTATTTTATGTTCATCTTTTGGCTTGTTTTTTGGGCAATATCGCTGACTTTTAATGTTGGCCGGCTGGCTAATCTGGTTTCCATTAATGAGCCCCAATCCGAAGCGAATTTCATAATTGACGGCAACAAGCAATCTGAATAACATTTGACTTGCATTTCTCTCCAAACCCTGCCGGCCTCGTAGTCCCTCAGCTGGAACTTTGGTATATATTGAAAGGGATCAAGTGTTTTATTAAAGGCGGCAGCCTGTATTCTGTATGTTTCATCAGAGATCGGTCCGGGTGGAGGCAGGAATCGTGAATTATTGTATATGACCTCGGATTCTTTCCTTCCATTCAAGAAAGTTAAACCAGGCATTCTGGATAGGAATCTTGATACCGGACTAATACTCATTATTTTACTCCTTTGCCTACTATATTTCAGAAATCGAAGACTTACGGATCATTATAAAAACCTGTATATCTTGCTATTTATTTATCGAAAAATAGAGAGAGAAATTTCAGACAGAAATAATATTATTGGAACCCACATTAGGTTGAAGACGAGTGCCGGGCCTGATATAATTATCCTATGTTCAACGCCGAGATCTATATATCGCTTAAAAAAACCGTGGCCGATCCGCAGGGCCTGACGGTCAAGCACGCCCTGGAATCCTTAGGTTACAAAGGTCTTAAGGATGTAAGGATGGGCAAGCTCGTCAGGCTCCAGCTGGATTCGAAGAACCGCGCCGAAGCTGAGACGGAAGTTAAAGGTATGTGTGAAAAGCTGCTGGCCAACCCCATCATTGAGGAATTCTCCTTTAAGATCGAATCAGCTTGAGGCGTATGGGTGTGTCGGGTGGTCGGGAACTGATTTGATAGGCGGCGTCACGTGCCTTAAATTAGCCGGATTCCCGCTATTATTTCTGGTAAACCAATTTATTATTCGGTCCAATAACCCTGGCTTAGGATTAGGACCTGAAAGTCCGCGAATTGTTACTGTATCTCCCTTCTCTGGGATCTTTCCGGATATTGCTGGCGTCGATTTATTGCCAGGAAGGATCGATGTGGCAGCTCTTGTGCCAATCGTTACCGCTGGAATTCCTTCTCCCATAAATAATTTCTCCTTTTTAAACCCTATACATTGATATTATCGCAATGAAACGGCAAAAACTTGCGTTATTTAGGGATAGAAAAGCTGCCCCAAATATTGTTTATGATCTGAAGTGTTATTTGATTTGAAAATAAGGCAATATTTTGATATTATTTGATTGTAAAGGATTAAATATCAATGAAATTCGGCGTTATCGTTTTCCCCGGCAGCAATTGTGACCAGGACTGTTTTCATGTGGCTTCAAAGGTCATGGGACAGCCGACCGAATACATTTGGCATAAAAACTCGGAGCTTGGTAAATTTGACTGTCTTATTATCCCCGGCGGATTTAGTTATGGCGACTATTTAAGATGCGGCGCGATCGCCCGCTTTTCTCCGATCATGAAAGCAGTGATCGATTTTGCAAACTCCGGCGGGTTCGTGATCGGCATCTGCAACGGTTTCCAGATACTGCTTGAGGCGGGGCTACTCCCCGGCGCCATGCTGCGGAACAAGGGGCTTCATTTTATCTGCAAGCACGTAAAGCTTAAGGTTGAGAATAACTCCACCGCGTTCAGCAGCAAATATCAAAAAGGGCAGATCCTGCGGATCCCCATCGCCCACAACGAAGGCAACTATTATATCGATGAGGCCGGCCTCAAAGATCTAAAAAAGAACGACCAGATCGTATTCCGATATCATGGAGAAAACCCTAACGGCGCAATCGACGATATCGCCGGCATTATAAATAAAAAGGGCAATGTGCTCGGCATGATGCCGCACCCGGAGCGCTCATCGGAAATTGAATTGAACAGCATTGACGGCAAAGGCATATTTGAATCGATCCTCGATAGGATGAACAAAAAATGATCAAACCGGAAGTATATCAGGCTTTAGGGCTTAAAGACGAAGATTACCGGAGGATAGAAAAGATCCTAGGTCGCGAACCGTCAAAGACCGAACTGGCGATGTATTCTGTCGAATGGTCGGAGCATTGCGGCTATTCCTCATCCAAGAAGTATCTTAAACTTTTCCCGCAAACCGGCAGGTACCAGACAATGGTGGGAGAGGATTCAGGCGGGTTTTATTATGACGACCTGGCGATCATTTTTAAGATGGAATCGCATAACCATCCGTCGCAGGTTGAGCCAAAGCAGGGAGCGGCGACGGGGGTAGGCGGCATTATCCGCGATATTTTCACGGCCGGCGCCCGGCCGATCGCCTCGTTAAACTCGCTGCGCTTCGGCCCGTTGTCCGAACCTTATAATCGCTATCTTCTTGGCGGCGTGGTTGACGGGATCGCCTTTTACGGCAACTGCCTTGGCGTCCCGACCGTCGGCGGCGAGATCTATTTTGACGAAAGCTATACCGGCAACTGCCTGGTCAATGCCATGAGCATCGGGATCTGCAAGCGGAGCGAGATTGCGCGCGCCCGGGCAGGCGGGGTTGGCAATCCCATCATGTACGTCGGCTCCTCGACCGGGCGTGACGGCATCGGCGGCTGTTCGGTCCTGGCCTCGAATGAATTCTGCGAGGGAGAGGAAAAACGGCCTACCGTCCAGATCGGCGACCCGTTCACCGAAAAGTGCCTGATCGAAGCGACGCTGGAGACGCTGGCAACGGGGCACGTGATCGGTATAAAAGACATGGGGGCGGCGGGGCTTACCTGCTCCACTTCCGAGATGGCGGCCGCCGGCGGGGTAGGCGTGGAGATAGATCTTGATAAAGTTCCGCGGCGGGAAGAAGGAATGGAGCCCTGGGAAGTGATGATGTCCGAATCCCAGGAGCGGATGCTGGTCTGCGTCAAGGCCGGCAAGGAAGATGAGATACACCGGATATTCGATAAATGGGACCTGCACGCCGTTGTGATCGGTCATGTGAACGATTCGGGTATAGTCACCATAAAAGATAAAGGGACCGTCGTGGCCCGCATGACCACCAAGTCACTGACCGAACCGGAGATCTTCGATCTGCCGTACGAAAGGCCGTCCGACCTTGATGCGATCTACCGGCTGGACCTGAAAACGATCCCCGTGCCGAAAGATCTGAACGAAGTCTTATTAAAATTGCTCGGTTCTCCGACCATTGCCAGCAAAGCCTGGATATACGAGCAGTATGATCACATGGTCCAGACCAATACCTGCGTGCTTCCAGGTTCGGACGCGGCGGTCATGCGGATCAAGGGGAAAGATTGGGCGCTGGCGGCCACATCCGACTGCAACAGCCGGTATTGCTATTTAAATCCCAACCGCGGCGCGCAGATCGCGGTGGCGGAAGCGGCCCGAAATCTGGTATGCTCCGGAGCTGATCCAGCGGCGGTTACCGATTGCCTGAACTTTGGCAACCCCAACAAGCCAGACCGCTTCTATTATTTCAAAAATTGCGTGGAGGGGATCATTGAAGCCTGCAAAGCATTCGGTACGGCCGTGGTTTCGGGCAATGTTTCCTTCTATAACGAGAGTCCAAAGGGCGCCATTAATCCCACGCCGACGATCGGCATGATCGGCATACTCAAAAAGCTGGATGATCGCACCACCAGTTATTTTAAGAACGAAGGCGACGCGATCATCCTTCTGGGCGACACCGGGGAGGAAATTGGAGGGAGCGAATATTTGAAAGTGATCCACGGTCAGGTGAGAGGGGACGCCCCCGCGCTTTCGCTTGAGAGAGAAAAGGACCTTCAGGGAATGATGCTGGAAACGATCCGGGCGGGGCTCGTTAAATCCGCGCATGATTGTTCGGAGGGTGGACTGGCGGTAGCGCTGGCGGAAAGCTGCATCATCAATAAGGACGGGAAGCTTGGCGCGGTGATCGATGATTTGGGATCAAAGATCCGGCCTGATGCCTTGCTCTTCGGCGAAAGCCAATCAAGGATCGTTATTTCATGCGATCCGAAGGACGTTTCAAAGATCGAAACGGCCGCAAAAAAATGGAAGGTGCCGTTCCGGACGATTGGAAAAGTATCCTCCAGCGGATTCAAGATCCCCGGCCTGATCGATCTTCCGATTGATCGGCTTGAAACTGCCTGGACATCGGCGATAAAATAGGACATGTATAAAATCCTGATCAGCCAAGGGAGGATAAAGCGCCGGGTCGCCGTTATTGCCCGGCAGATCTCAAAGGACTATAAAGGCAAAAAGCTGGTTCTGGTCGGTGTCCTCAAAGGCTCTTTTGTCTTTCTCTCCGACCTCATCCGTTCTCTCTCTATTCCGGTCGAAATCGATTTTATCAATGTTTCAAGCTACGGAGCGGGAACCGTTCCCTCCGGCGTCGTCCGCATCAAAAAGGACATCGATCTGCCGGTCAAGAGCAAGCACGTACTGATCGTGGAGGATATTGTGGATTTCGGCTACACAATGGATCATCTGCTGAAATTCTTTTCGCGCAAGAAGCCCAAAAGCGTAAAGATCTGCACGCTGCTTGACAAGCCGTCCCGAAGAAGGGTGGAGGTCCCGATCGCTTATTGCGGGTTCAAAGTGCCTGATCGATTCCTGGTCGGGTACGGGCTGGATTACAACCAGGATTTCCGCTATTTCCCCGACATCAGAAGTATTGGGAAATGATCTTCCGCATCTCTTCGTAATTCACCAGCCAGACCGAGCCCGCCTGATTATCGCCCGGTTCTCCCGGAACGCTGGCGGCGTTGATCTCCTTAAGGTCCAGCTGCCGCAGGGTATTCCCCAACATTATGAATTCCTTGAGCGTCAGATCGGTCTTGACGTTCCTTTCAAAGATCCCCACGATAAAAGGCGACTTGATGAGCGCGTTGGGGGTGGAAAGCGAACGCGTCAGTTCCTTGAGAAAATTTTGCTGGCGTAAGATGCGCCCGATATCGCCGATCGCGTCGTGCCGGAACCGGATGTATCCTTCCGCTTCCTTGCCGGACAACTTGTGGCGGCCCTTTTTCAGGTTTATATTAAGCCCGCCCGCCCGGTCGACATAATAAAGATCTTTTTCCACATCGACGGAGACGCCTCCCAGAAGATCGACCAGCATTATCAATCCTTTGGTATTGGCAATGATGTATTTATCGACGTGGACGCCGGTCAGATTTTCTACCGTCTTTTTGGCGAGGTCGATCCTGCCAAAAGCGTAAGCGGCGTTGATCTTGGTCGGGTAATATCCGGGGATATCAACATAACAGTCGCGCGGGATGGAGAGGATATTTATTTTCCCCCGCAACGGGTCGTAATAGATCAGCATCATGGTGTCCGATCTTCCCTCGTCAAAGATCTGCTGTTTGGTGATGGGGTTATAATTAATGTCCAGACCCAAAACCAGAATGTTCATCGGCCTTTCTATGATCCCGGCCTTGAGGATATTCGGGATCAGTTTAGGGGAAAGAACATTAAGATAAAAATATACGATCCCGGCGATAACGATAAAGATCGCAAGCAGCCTTATAAGGTCAAGCTTCTTTTTCATGGCGCCTTTCTATTTAATATATCCGACCGCGATGATGTAAAGCGGTTCATAGCCGTAGGGGACTTCAAGCGTAGCCATGACCACATCGTCCCAGAACGAGCCAACCCCTATCGCGCCCAGCCCCATGGCGGTCGCCTGCAGGAGTATGTTCTGCGCCGCGTGCCCGGCTTCCATGTCCACATAGCGGTCGGTGCGGAGCCCGAACTTTTCCCGGGTGCGGTCGGCCACGGCGCAAATGACGATATTTATAGAAGCGTCGCTGATGAACATCTGTCCGAGGGCGGCGCGCGCCAGTGAAGGCCTTTTATCTCCTTTAAGATGCAGTTCCAGGCTGTGGCTTTGCGGAACATAATGGTAAACCCCTTCCGGTTTTACCAGGTAAAGCTCCAGCGGATAGGTGGCGCCGGCGGAGGGCGCGGTGCGGAACCCCCAGGTTGCGTCGGTGATCCCCTGCGCGGCCCATAAAAGTTGGGAGATCTGATCGTTGCTGAAATATCCGCTGGCAAAACTCATTTGCGAGCGGCGGTGGTAAAGCGATTCTTCGAGCGTCATCTTGCCGACCGTCTTGGGCATTGGCAAACGGATGATCTCGACTGACAGAGCGGCTCCGGCAAAGACGATTAAAAGCAGAAGGATCGCTAGGGGCTTTTTAATCATATATAAATTATAACATAAAAAAAGGCCCCGGACGAGATTGCCCGGGGCCCAAAGATCAAGATCTTTTTGCGGTTTTTTTAGGCTCGGTTTTTGGAACACCGGCTTCTTCTGCTGTTTCCTCTCTTTTTACGCCTTTCCAATCGAGCATTTCGACGCTGTTGGCGACGATCTCGGTCCAGTTGCGGTTATCCCCATTCTTGTCCTTGTAGGCCCGGATCTGGAGACGGCCTTCTACCGCGACCAGCCTTCCTTTTTTCAGGTATTCGCCGCAGGTTTTGGCCAGACCGCCCCAGGCGATGCAATTCAAAAAATCAGCTGATCTTTCGCCATTCTTCGCGGGAGGACGGTCGACCGCGAGCCGAAAATGCGCGACCGGCTTTTCGTTTGTAGTGTAACGGACTTCCGGATCGGCGGTCAGCCTTCCGGTAAGGATCGTTTTGTTTAAAGCTCCCATTTTCTCACCTCCTCTTTGTTTTACAGAACCGGTATCAGCAATTACTGCGCCCGAAAAATCGGCGCGCTTTTATCGTTTAAGCTGACATTTCGACAATTCCGACGAAAAATGATACAATTTGACCGTGAAAAGGCTGTCTTTCCTGGTAATATTTTTTTGTTTGACCACGGCCTCATTCGCTATTCAATTCGATCCCGGATTTTCATCAGTCAAGGAAGCGCTCGATAAGATGCGCGAGGCCAACCTCTCCAGGCTGGAAGCGATGTACTGGAAAAATCTGTCCGACACCACCGTCCAGTGCGGGCTTTGCCCCAACCGGTGCATCATCAGCAACGGAAAAAGGGGGTTCTGCGGGGTCCGGGTCAATATCGACGGAAAACTCTACACAACAGTTTACGGAAAGCCGGTAGCGGTCCATGTGGACCCGATCGAGAAGAAGCCGCTCTCCCATTTTTTGCCGGGAACGACCGCTTTTTCGATCGCCACTGCCGGATGCAACCTCGGGTGCCTCTTCTGCCAGAACTGGCAGATCTCGCAAGCCAAGCCGGAAGACGCCGCGCATTACGATCTGGATCCCGAAAAAATCGTAGATCTGACGGTCCGATCGGGCTCGCCGACCATCGCCTATACCTATACCGAACCGACCGTCTTCTATGAATACATGCTTCAGTGCGCGAAACTGGCCAAAAAGAGGGGATTAAGGAATATTTTCCATTCCAGCGGATACATAAATCCCGAACCGCTTTCGGAAATATTGAAATATACCGATGCCTGCAACATAGACCTTAAAGGATTCTCGGAAAAATATTACCAGGATATGTGCTTCGGACATCTGGATCCCGTCTTGAACACGCTCAAGACCATAAAAAAGGCCGGGGTCTGGCTGGAAATAACCAATCTGGTCATTCCCGGCAAAAACGACGATCCTAAAATGATAAAGGAGATGTGCGAATGGATCAGAACTAATTTGGGGCCGGATGTTCCGCTGTATTTTTCCGCTTTCTATCCCCAGTATAAACTGCAGGGGGTGCCGCCGACTCCGCTTAAAACGCTGGAAATGGCGGCCAGGATCGGGCGCGAAAGCGGACTTAATTATGTATATATCGGGAATGTCTACGGGAACGCCGGCGCGAATACCTATTGCCCGAAATGCAGGAAAATGATCATTGAGCGGGAAGGATTTGCGATCAAGCAGATGAACATCGTGGACGGCAAATGCAAATATTGCGGCTATCGGATCGCGGGGGTCTGGAAATGATGCGCAACCTGTTAATTGCGTCTATAATATTGATAGTTATGTCTGGAATATCTTCTGCGGTGAAAAGAGAGATGACCCTGGCCGGAACGTGGTACCCGGCCGGCAGCACGGAAACGTCGAAAGTCATTGATGCGCTGATGTTAAAAGTCCCGGACAAAAAGCCCGAGGGAGAACTGCTCGCACTGATCGTGCCGCACGCGGGGTGGGACTTTTCGGCGGGGGTGGCGGCTTACGGCTATAAAGCGCTGCTGGGAGAAAAGTTCGATACCATCGTTTTGGTCGGGCAATCCCACAAGCCGGATTACGAAGGGATATCGGTCGGCAATTTTACCTCCTTTGATACGCCCCTGGGGCAAATACCGGCGGACCGGGAACTGATCCAAAAATTACTGAATTACGATAAACGGTTCATTTTTGCGCCGCAGGCGCACCAGAAAGAAAATTCGACCGAAGTTCAATTCCCGTTCCTTAAAAAAGTCTGCGGCGAGGCTAAACTGGTGGAAATCCTGGTGGGCA
>CAIYXV010000126.1 GCA_903930225.1 uncultured bacterium
GCCGCCAGCAGCATGCCGTGTGAAGTTACACCCCTCAAAGCCCTGGGTTCGAGGTTTGACACGACCGCGACCTTCTTCCCGATCAGCTCTTCCTTGTTCGGGTAATGCAGCTTGATGCCGGCTACCATCGTCCTTTGCTCATCGCCCAGGTCGATCTCAAGCTTGTACAGCTTGTCGGCGCCTTCGATCTCCTCGACCGATTTTATTTCAGCGACCTTTAATTCTACCTTTTTAAATTCATCAAAAGTGATCATTATATTCATTATATTTATAATAATGCTATAATTCAAGCAAGTCATGAACTAGTCCTCCTTCGTTCTTCGAACTACGGAGGACAAGCCTTCGGGCACCCAGACCTCGCTTATGCTTATTCAAATTGATTTCGAAAACAAGCCTTTGCTGTTTGACCACCCTTCAAGGATCATATCCTGCGATCGGCTTGATGATATCCCAGAATGCTTTGCGCAAATGGAGGAAGTGCTATTGGGCGGCTTTTTCCTGGCCGGCTTTTTTTCTTATGAAGCGGGCTGCGCGTTCGAAGAACGCCTTTTAAATAACAAGGTTTATGATTTTCCTCTGATATATTTTGGAGTGTATGATTCTTTTACGACAAAAAGAAGGACACCCCCCAATGAATTGGGGGGAATTCCCCGCATTTCAATGCGGGGTTCAAATATTTCTTTCTCCGGGTATACTTCAAGCATCGATACTATCCGTTCACATATCGAATCCGGCAATACCTACCAGATAACCTATTGCTTAAAATATAACTTCCGCTTTGACGGCGATCCCTTCATCCTTTATCGGCAGTTGAAAAAGGAGCAGCCGGTGCCTTATCCCGCTTTTATTGAAACCAGGGATTTTTCGATCCTTTCATTATCGCCGGAGATGTTCCTGAAAAAATCTAAAGATAAAATGACGGTGAAACCGATGAAGGGGACCTGGATGAGAGGGAAGAATCTCTGGGATGATATCTGGGCAAAAAGACGGCTTCATCTTGATCCCAAGAACCGAGCTGAAAACGTGATGATCGCTGATCTACTAAGAAATGACCTTGGGAAAATAAGCGAAAGCGGGAGCGTGGCAACTCCCAAGCTATTTGAAGTCGCCAGATACAGGACGGTTTGCCAGATGACCTCCACTGTCCAAAGTGTTATTGATCCAGCTATAAAACTGTTCGATCTGTTCAAGGCGATCTATCCTTCCGGCTCTGTTACCGGCGCGCCAAAGCTAAGAGCGATGCAGATCATCAGAGAATTAGAAAAAGAGGACCGCAGGATCTATACCGGCGCGATCGGCTACATAACACCCCGGAGAGACATGTTCTTTAATGTACCTATCCGCACCCTGCTGATCCGGAACGGCCGGGGTGAGATGGGCGTGGGCGGCGGCATCGTCTGGGACTCGACCCCGGAAGGGGAATGGGAAGAATGCAGGATAAAAGCGGAATTCCTGGTAAACAAAAAGTTGGGTAAGTAATACCCACGAATTAATTCGTGGGTATTACTGCAGTCTATCAGCCGGTGATCTTTTTTAAGTCTTCGATCCTTCCCATCAATATCAGGATATCGCTTTCAAGCAGGAGCGTTTCGCCGTCCGGGTTCATGATCGATTCGGTGCCCCGGCGAATGGCCAGGACCGCCACATTGAACCTTTTCTTTAGATTTAGTTCTTTAAGCGTCCGCTTGTCGAATTCTTTGCTCGATTTCAGTTCGATAACATCGAATTCCTTGCTGATCTCCATGTAATCCATGACGCCGCGCAGGGTCAGCTTGTCCGCCAGCTTTACCGCCGTGTCCTGCTCCGGATAAACGATCAGGTCGACCCCCAGCTTGTTCAATATCTTGCCATGCAGGGTGGACTGCGCCTTGACCACCACCTGTTTGACATTAAGTTCTTTGCACAACTGAGCAGCCAGCAGATTGGCCTCGATGCTGGAGCTCTGGCCGATCACCACTACCTCGCAGTTCTGCACGTTGGCCTCGCGGATGGCGTTCTCGTCGGTCATGTCGCCGATATAGGCATGCGTCACCAGGTCCCTGATCTGATTGACCTTGGCCTCATCTTTATCCATGACCACCACCTCATGGCCTCTCATACAGAGTTCTTTTGCCACCTTCTGACCGAACCTTCCCAACCCGAGCACCGCAAATTGCTTCTTTTCCATGAATATTCCTCCTCTTAACCTATCGAAATTTCTTCTTTGGTATAATTGATCCGTTTTTCACGCTTGGTCAGCGTCAAGCCGACGAACAGGGTAAGCGGCCCCACCCGGCCAATGAACATCGTGATCCCGATAACGATCTTGCTTAAGACCGAGAGCCGCGCGGTCAGTCCCATGCTTAATCCGACATTGCCGAAAGCGGAAGTGACCTCAAACAGTATCTTTCCGAACTCGAACCCCTGCAGGCTGATGATCGCCGAAGAAATAACGATCAGCGCCCCGGATAAAAGCGCGATCGTCATCGCCCGCCGGACGATCTCGTGCGAGATCCTCCTCTCAAACACTTCCGTGTTGTATCTTCCGAAAATGGTCGACCGCATGGTCAGAAGCAAAACGGCAAAAGTAGTGGTTTTAATCCCGCCTCCGGTTCCGCCCGGGGACGCGCCAATGAACATCAGCGCGATCAGGGTAAAAATACCCGGTCCGGTAAGTCCGGCCAGATCGATGGTCTTAAACCCGCCGGTCCTGGCCGAAACCGACTGAAAAAATGACGCCCATAATTTATCGGTCGCGGGCAGGAACGCCATGGTCCGGAAATTGGCATGTTCGAACAAAAAGATCAGGATCGCTCCGCCCAAGATCAGCAGCAGCGAAGTGATCATCACGATCTTTGAATGCAGTGAAAATCTTCTTCTTTCTATTACATCGGCAACCACCGAGAACCCGATGCCGCCAATGATGATCAGCGCCATAAGGGTAAGATTGACGACCGGATCGCCGACATACCCGGTAAAGCTCTTAAACCCCCCTATAATATCGAATCCCGCGTTGCAAAAAGCCGAGATCGAATGGAAAACCCCGAATTTTAACGCCCGAAACGCTCCCATTTCCGGCAGCAGACGGAAGAACAGAATAGCCGCTCCCGTCCCCTCGACCGTGAAAACGATCGAAAAGACATAGAGAATTAATCTCGCCGCTCCCTTGGAAGAGAACAGGTTAAGCGCTTCTCTTACCGCCAGCCTCTGCGAAATGAACACCTTTTGCCTCAAAAGAATGACGATCAGGGTCGACAGCGTCATGTATCCCAGCCCGCCCAGCTGTATCAATCCCAGAATAATGAGCTTCCCTAAAAAAGTGAACTGCGAACCGGTGTCGACCACCGTAAGCCCGGTGACGCAGGTCGCGCCGCTGGCGGTAAAGTAAGCGTCAATGATCGAGGTGCTCCGGCCGGAAACCGTGGAAAAAGGGAGGGAAAGCAGGATCGTTCCCGCCAGTATGATCAATGCAAAACTTACGATGATGATAATGCTCGGGTTCGATCTTAGCTTTAACAGCGGAATGCCGTCCATAAAGTTATGCTAACACAGTTATTTGACAGATTCAAACCTGTTTGTTACTATGGCCCAAGCATGAAAAACCTAGTGATCGTTGAATCGCCGGCCAAGGCCAAGACCATCGAAAAGTTCCTGGGAAAGGATTATTCGGTCACGGCCTGCGGCGGCCATCTGCGCGACCTGCCCAAAAACAAGTTGGGCGTCGACGTGGATCACGACTTCGCCCCGACCTATGTCCTGATAAAGGGTAAAACCAAGATCGTAAAAAGCCTGACCGCGGCCGCGTCCAAGGCGATGTACATATTCCTGGCTCCCGATCCGGACCGCGAAGGGGAAGCGATCGCCTGGCATCTGGCGCATATCCTAAAGAACGAGATAAAGATCAGGCGGATAGAATTCCATGAAATAACCAAATCGGCGGTGGAAGAAGCGGTAAAGCATCCGCGCGCGATCGACCTTAATCGGGTGAACGCCCAGCAGGCGCGGAGGATACTCGACCGCCTGGTGGGATACAAACTCTCTCCCCTGCTCTGGAAAAAAGTAAGGAAGGGGCTTTCTGCCGGCCGCGTGCAGTCGGTCGCGGTGCGGCTGATCTGCGAGCGGGAAAAAGAGATCATGGCATTCGTGCCGCAGGAATACTGGTCCATCCTTGCCCTGCTCACCAAGCCGGGAGATCAGCAGGAATTATCGGCCAAATATATTTCAAAAGACATCGTTCCCGACCAGGCCGCGGCCGATAAGATCGTCGGCGACTGCCGGAACGCCGAGTTTATCGTAAAGGATATCATTAAAAAAGAGCAGAGGCGCAATCCTGCTCCTCCCTTCATCACCTCCACCCTGCAGCAGGACGCGTCGCGCAAATTCTCGTTTTCCGCGCGCAAGACCATGACCATCGCCCAGCAGTTATACGAAGGGATCGACATCCAGGGCGAAGGACACGTCGGCCTCATCACTTACATGAGGACCGATTCGGTCAGGATCAGCAACGAGGCGATCACCGAGGTCAGAAAATATATTAAAGACAGCTTCGGCGACAGCTTCCTGCCGGAAGCGACCAGATTTTATAAGACCAAAAAATCGGCGCAGGATGCTCACGAAGCGATCCGCCCGACCTCGGCGATGAGAGCGCCGAAAGCGGTTAAGGACAGCCTGACCGCGGAACAATACAAGCTCTATTCGCTGATCTGGAACCGGTTCGTGGCCTGCCAGATGAACCCGGCGGTCGTGGACATTACCGCGGTCGATATCACCGCCGGGGCGCATAACTTCCGCGCCAAAGGCCAGGTCATAAAGTTCA
>CAIYXV010000127.1 GCA_903930225.1 uncultured bacterium
ACGGCGCCCGTACCGGCACTCCCGAGAACACTGAAATAATCAAGAACCTGGTCCGCACCGTGAAAGTTCCGGTCCAGATCGGCGGCGGCCTGCGCCGGATCGACCTGATCGAGGAAATGATCAAGATCGGGGCCGACCGGGTAATTTTGGGCACTTCTGCCATATTCAACCCCAATCTTCTCTCCCAGGTTTGTGAAAAGTTCGAGGAAAAGATCGCGGTGGCGGTCGATGCCAAGGACGACAAGGTGGTGGCAAACGGCTGGACCAATGTTTCGTCGAAGAACGTATTTGTGCTCGCGCAGGAAGCGGTCAATCTGGGGGTCCAAAGGTTCATTTATACCGACATTTCAAGGGATGGAATGCTTCAGGGGCCCAATTTCGCCGCGATCCAGAAGTTCGTCTCTTCGGTCAACGTTTCGGTGATCGCCTCCGGAGGGATTGCCTCAAAAGCCGACATCGACAAGTTAAGAGAGCTGAAGGTTGAAGGCTGCATCCTCGGCCAGGCTCTTTATACCGGCGCGGTTAAGCTCGAAGAGGTCATCTAGGTTTGCCCACCCGCCTTTTTCTTCTCCGCCACGGCGAGACCCTCGCCAATATCAATCTTATTTACCAGGGACAGGGAGATTCGCCGCTTTCGGAGCTTGGGATTAAAGAAGCAGGATCGTTAGCGGACGCTTTGAAGTCCGAGACCTTCTCCGGCATTTACGCTTCCCCCCTCACCCGTTCGCACGGGACCGCGAAAATGATCGCGAAACCGCACGGTCTGGAAGTGGTAAAAGTCCCGGAACTGACTGAAAGATATTACGGGATCTTCGAAGGGCTTTCTTTTAAAGAGATCAAAAGCAAGTATTCGGAACTTTATGAGAAATGGCTCAACCATCCTGACCAGGCAATGATCCCGGAAGCCGAAACGCTAGAACAATTGCAGCAACGCGGGATTAAGGCAATTTCCAGGCTGATAGAGGAACACAAAGACCGGACCATCTGCGTGGTCGGCCACGGGGGCTTGAACCGGACCATCCTTTTTCATTACATGAACCTGGGCCTCGATAACTTCTGGAGGGTCAGGCAGGACAATTGCTGCATAAACATAATTGAATTCGACCGGCACCCAATGGTGACCTTGCTCAACAGTACCTGGTTTTTAGGGGGAAAAGGGATATCGAGGGTCGGGATATATTAAATCCGAATGTCCTAAATCCGAATCCCGAACATTGAATCGCCTCGCTTTGCTCGGCAAATAATATAATAAAATACATTGTTAGGATTTGGGATTTCGGATTTGGGATTTATTTGCTCAATCTCTTCTTCAGCGCTTCGTATTCGTTCAGCATTTCTTTTGGCATGCGCTTGCCGAACATATCAAAAAATTCCTTATGGCCTTTAATTTCTTCCAGCCATTCGTTCTTGTCGATCGCCAGCAGCTTATCTATCGTTTCGGGCGTCATATCCAGCCCGGTGGTATCGATATCCCCGGTATAAGGGATATATCCGATCGGGGTCTCAACCGCGCCGACTTTGTAGCGGCAGCGGTCGATTATCCATTCCAATACGCGCAGATTCTCGCCGTATCCCGGCCACATAAAATCCCCGCTCTCATCTGTCCTAAACCAGTTAACATTGAATATTTTAGGACTTCTGGACATAAGCTTGCCCATTTTCAGCCAATGCTTGAAATAATCGGCCATATTATATCCGCAGAACGGGAGCATGGCCATAGGATCGCGCCTTACCTCTCCCTGCTTGCCGTATTGCGCGGCGGTTCGCTCTGAGGCCATGGTAGCGCCGACATAAACCCCGTGCTGCCAGGTGAATGCTTCATAAACCAGGGGGGCAAGCTTGGCCCTTCTTCCTCCAAAAACTATAGCCGAAATCGGCACGCCGTGATGATGTTCAAATCGGTTGGTGATCGATGGGCATTGGCCCGCGGGAACGGTGAATCTGCTGTTTGGATGCGCGGATAGTACCGCTTTGCCGTTCTCGTCTTTAAGATCGGATCTCCAGGGCCGCCCCTGCCAATCGATCCCTTCCGACGGTACCGGCGGATCGCCGCCTTCCCACCAAACCGTGCCGTCCATCTTTAAAAGCACGTTAGTATAGATGGTGTTTTTCTGGATCGACGTCATCATATTAGGATTGGTCTTTGCGTTCGTTCCCGGCGCGACGCCAAAGAATCCCGCTTCCGGATTTACCGCCCACAGGGTGCCATCGGTATCGATCCTCATCCAGGCGATATCATCTCCCACCGTCCAGATCCGGTAGCCCTTTCTTTTCAATCCTTCCGGAGGGATCAGCATTGCCAGGTTGGTCTTGCCGCAGGCGCTGGGAAATGCCGCGGCGATATATCCGATATATCCGGTAGGATCCTCTATCCCCATGATCAGCATATGCTCCGCCATCCAGCCTTCCTTGTAGCCCTGATACGATCCCAGCCGGAGCGAAAGGCATTTCTTGCCCAAGAGCACATTGCCGCCGTAACCGGAGCCTACGCTCCAGATGGTATTGTCTTCCGGAAAATGAAGGATCAGGCGGCGGTTAACGTCCAGGTCCGCTTTGCTGTGCAGTCCTTTGGTAAATTGCCCGTCTTTCCCCAGCTTTTCGAGAACGCTGGCGCCGATGCGGGTCATGATCCGCATATTGAGAACAACGTAAATGCTGTCGGTAAGCTCCACCCCGATCTTGCTAAACGGGGAACCGACCGGCCCCATCGAGAATGGGATAACATACATGGTGCGGCCCACCATGGAATTCCTGAATATCTCGCTCGCGGCCTTGTAGCCTTCCGACGGCTTCATCCAGTTGTTGTTCGGGCCGGCATCCGCTTTCTTCTTGGTGCAAATATAAGTAAGATGTTCGGTCCTCGCGACATCGTTCGGCGAGGTCCGGTGGTAAACACAGCCCGGCAGTTTCTCCTGGTTGAGCTGAATCAGCTCTCCGGTGCGGAAAGCTTCCGCCTCCAGGCGGATCCGTTCCTCCTCGGAACCGTCGATCCAGACAATATGGTCCGGATGGCACATTTTGGCCATCTCTTTTACCCATTTATTGATTTCGGCGTGTTTGGATGTCATTACAGTATAATTATAATTTATAAGATAAAAATTAGCAATAACATTATTTCAGGCGGAAAAATGAACGGATGCGGCCTAATTCGTAGTATCTGTTTGCGGGGTTAATGATTTAATCTGTTGTTTTATTTTATTGAGCAGAGTTTCGATCGTTGTCACCGTTTTTAGAGGGAGATCCGCCCGGTTCTCGGCCAGTTGTTTCAAAGCGGAATCAAGGTTTAAAATCAGGGTCTGCAGCAATTTGGCCGCTTTTTCAGGGTCGCTGGTCAAGCTGATCTGTTTTATCAGCGCCAGCATATCGGCGCATTTCGTTTCAAAACGTTTCTTATCGATAAGTTTTTCCGCATCCTTTATCTCTTCTTTTGTTTCAGCTAACGCCTTTTTGACCTTTTCGGCATGTTCTTTGCGTTCTTTCAGAAAATTAAGCACCAGCTCCAGATTTTCACTGGAATTATCATAGACCTGGCTGGAGGTCAACGGGGACTCGCTTTCCTCGGATTTATTTAAAGACGCAGCCCCATCGGTACTTTCGGTTTTGCCTGCAAGGTTTGTAATAAAAGGGTCGGCTTTCATCCCGAGTTCCTGCATTTTAGAGGCCAATTTCTGGGCCACCGCAACCATCCGATCGTCTATTTTAGAAGCAAGCCGAGAGCCCTCCAGTCCGCTGCTCCTCAAATACTGGAAATGTTTTGAATGTCTGAAGTGATCTGCCCTTTTGAGGACTCTAACGGAACCGTCCGCGATCGCGGCGTTGACTTCCGGCTTGTTCTCCGGCTTCATCAATTCCGTGGCACTACCGGAAACTTCTATGGCATTAAGGTGGATCGTCGCCGCTTCTCTCACAACCTCGGGATATTCTTCGTCGTTCCCCTCTGCTTCAGCAACGACTTTATCCGCCTCATCTTGCTTTTGCTCTATAAGTTTCTGTTGGGCCGCGGCATCTTCCGGTTTAATATCTCCGCTTTTGATCCGGCCTTTGATCACAACGATATCATTATTTAAGGTCCTCAACCTGATAGCAAATTTACCGCGCGGGCTCATTGATATCTGTTCGATCGATCCGAGGTCGTAAGTAGTTCCGCCAGTTGTTATTGTAAGTTTGGGAAGATCTGCGCCATTTGGTTTTTTTGGCTCCGCATCGTTTGTTCCGGGCTTCGCGGGCGGAAGTCCTTTATACTGAATATTTATTACCGATTTGCCGTCTACGTAAGTCACTTATACTACCCCTTCAAGACCACTGAATCCCTAAAAGGGATCCCGCAACACCTTATTTATATAATAAAGAGGCGGGACAGGCGTAAGCGCTCTATTCCAGGGTGTCTATATAATATATCGGTTCGGGAGGCGAAATACTTGCATCAGTTATTTTATGCTGCCGAGAATGCGTTCCAGGCGGTTTTTATAGGTATGTTCAAGATAAGCGCGTTTTTGAGCCATATTTGCCATTGATACACGCTCATTTTCATGATCAAGATAATAGCTGACTTTTTTCTTGAAATCATCAAGGTCAGAGAACGAAGCGATCTCTTTGCCTTCTTCAAAATGAAGCCTGAAATTCGGCCTTTCCTGGTCGATCAGCTGGAACGCGCCGCAGCCGGCGATCTCGAATGTCCGCCCCGATTCGCTTTTAGGGACGATCCCTGACACGTTCCCTGCTTTAAATCTTTCATCGATCGCCGCCCGGTGTATGTTCAGGTTGATCCTGGCGCCGTTATAATATTTGGCCGCTTCCGGCGGCTGCACCACCTCATCAATAACAAATCTCTCCAGTACGTCAAGTCTCTTAAGCTTCCTTTTCCACAGCCAGGGATCTTCAGAAGATCCGATATTCGGCCCGCCTCCGATTATTTTGACGTTAAAATCCTTCAAAAAATCAGCCAGCGAGTCAAATATCTCCACTCTTCTGGGGAAAGGCACGCCGATAAAACAGATATCGCTCTTATATTTATCTTCCACTTCCATTTTCTTATGGATCGATGGGACGCAGCCCAGCGGCAGATATTCAGCGTTTTTTGAGCCTGCGGCTTTATGAGCTTCGACGCAGGCGGATTCGACCGTAAAGACCCGATCATAGAACGTCCCCATTTTCGAGGTCTTATCGATCTCCTGAGGGTCATCAAAAAACCAGATCGCGGTTTTTATATTTATTTTTTTAAGCGTTTTCAGAACGCGTTCAGGGATCCTCCCCACAATATGAAGCAGAAGATCGGGTTCAAATTCCACCGCTTCCATGGTCAGGTCCAGCGTTGAGCGGTCGTCCAACAGGGCTATGGTCTGGGCGTTGTTAAGATTGAACTTCTTGGCGTAGGCGGAAACAAAGGTTATGACCGTATTGGCGCGGGCGAAGATATCGTAAACTTTTACCTCATGCCCCATTCCTTTGAGCGTTTCAATGATGTAACTGTCGATAAACGCATAGGGCCACGTCGAATCCCAATAATGTCCATGCGCGCAATAAAGGATCTTCACTATGGGGCAATTTTAGCAGGTGAAAAGCTATTTTTCAATGTCATTCTTGATCGTTTTGCAGCTTTTATCGATGGCATCAAGTATATTGCCGAGCGCGTCCAGCGTTTTCATCATCTTATCTTTCTGGTCCTGCATTGCCGGATCGGTCGGGTTTGTGTCCTTTAAGACCGCTTTAGCTTCCTTTACCTGGTCCATTGCCGCCGCCACCCCGCCCTGGATCCTCATTATTTCAGCCAGGACCATTCCCGCCCGGGCGCCGGGATTAGCAGTCGGTTTGCTAAGGATCGCCAGCAGGCTCTGAATGTCATCCACCGCGTTCCTTGCCACCTTTGCCGCGAATCTCATTTTTTCATCAGCTCTGGCCAGGTCCTTTTTTTCCAGGTACTTTCTCTCATCGATCTTTTCTTCTTCCTTTTTATCATCTTTCACTGACCACAGGCTGTTCATTAGATTCTCTATTATCTTCCACCGACCTTCGAGCATCGAAGCGATGTTATCCAACACGTTCTGGTTGTACTGGTTGTAATTTATCGGCTGGGAGACCAGCAGCGATGTGTCGGAATATCCGGACGTTCCCGGCTCTTCCTTTTTCCCGGCGCCGCTCTTTTTCTCTTCTGCCGGCTTGGTCGTTTTATCTTTTACCTGAGCCGTGTTAAGCTGGGCCGGAATGTAGCTTTTCATGTTCGAAGCTGCTAACGTTACATCCAATGACATTGCAATTCCCCCTTATGCCGCCGACGCGACCGAAGCGAACCGTTTTTCCGGATCGTAATCGGTCTCGATCTTAGACTCTTCTTTCAACCTCTTTAAAAGCTTGATCATATGCTTGATTTTTTTCTCGTAATACGGGGCATGGTTGCTTTCCCAGGCAATGATGGTGTTCTCCAGTTCGCCCCGGGTAACGTCGAATATGCGGAAATTCGCCTGGTCGCGCAGCGAATCCAGGTCGGTCTTGGTAAGTTCCATGCCCAGCCTCTCCAGATTCCTCAGCAGGCTTTTTATCTTAGCCTCCACCATGTCATAAGCAGGACCCTTAAGGTCGTAGAACGTGGACCTCTCATAATACGCTTCCTTAAGCATATCGAGCGATTTTACTCTTGCCAGCGCGCGTCCTTCGGTCTCGATCTTATCCAGATCGCCGAAAGAAACGCCCAGTTTGATCAAACCATTTTTTAGCTTGCGGATCTTGAACGAGGTCTCTATATTGGTTAGCAAACTGCCGCGGATGGCTCTTTGCATATAAAGAGCTCTTAATTGGTTGGAGAAAAGATCTTTTTCCTCCTCTGCGGTAGTTTCATAACCGGTTTTTTCCCTGCGGCTGTTGTCGCTGTTGCTGGTCCCGGCCCCGATCATGCTCTGTTGAGCGGCCTCCGGAGGCGGAGGGCACATACCAATATTGTTCATGGTCTGCTTCCAGTCGGCCATGAACTGGTTGGGGTTAAAGCCCGATTTAATTCCCAGCTCGATCAGCTGTTTTATTTCTTTATCAGCCGCATTGCCGGTCGCGGGATCGTTGCTCACGTGCTTTTTGACCAGCGCGTTCTTGAGCTCATCATTGACGAAGTCCTTTACATCCGAACGGATCATTCGCATCTGCTCGTCCACTGTCCCCTGCAGATGATCGTTGTAACCGCCAAAATCCCATCCGCCAAGCTTGTCGGAATGGAACGCGAACTCGAGCGTGGTATTGGCTTCTTTGTTGTTCATCACCCATTCAAGCGTTTTTTCTTTGCTCATAAAGCGCTTAAGCAGGGAGTCCCTGATCTGCGTGGCGATCTGCCCGCGCATGCTCTGCTTGATGTTTTGCTTTAAACCCGCGAGCTGGCTTTCGGTAAACCCTTCGGAACGCAGCTCCTGTTCAAACTTTTCAACTTTCTTCTTTATTTCCACGCCGCCGGTCACCACCAGTTGAACGAACGCGGCGCTGAATTCCTCTAACGTGCCCGCGAATTTACTGGCATCCACCTGGGCATTCTGGTCCTGGCCGCCTTTGCCATCCCCGGTGTTTTGATTGAACTTCTTGGTCGCCTGGATCCTTTGGCTGAAAGAATTGAGGTCTACGGTATCATTGGCCGGGCCGTCATCGCTTTTGAGCATAAGTTCATATTCGTCCTTAGCCTGCCGGCCGGCCTTGGCTATGAACATTTGAGGTTCAAGCTTTACCCCTGATTCGGCCATTTTGGCCACCAGATCGCTAAGCACTTCCTTTCCGGAATCTTTGTTTGATTTTGAAAGCAGCTTCTGGGTATAGCTCTTGTCATCGATCTTTTTATCCTGCTCTTTTTTATTTATATCGCGCAGTTCTGACGCCGCCGCCTGGTTGGCACCGGCCGCGCTCTGCTGAACAGAAAAATTATCTACTATTGCGTTTACTGCCATTTGATTAAATTACCCCTCACAATTACTATCGGTACGGGGAGAGAAAAACTTGCATCAATTACCAGTGTTTTTTTGGCTTATTGACAGGTATTTATGGGTTGTTTAAAGTGGGCCTCGCCTGTTCCATTGCCTCCCGGGCTTCCTCGGTAGGATCAAACCGGAACGCCTTTTCAGCCGCCTGGTAGGCCTCATCCCGGCGGCCCAGCTTGAGCAAGGCATTGCTTAGGAACATATTTGCCACATATTCCTTTTGTCTCAGGCTCACGATTATGGAATCGCTTTTTAGCTCCGTATTGGCCGCGCCCCTAAAAGCGTCGACCGCCTTTTCCACCTCTCCCATCACCATAAACACTTCCCCAATGATATTGGCCGCGATCATGCTTTCGGGGTCAAATTTTAGTATTTCCAAGGATTCAAGATAAGCTTCCTTTACCTTTTTATTGAGATAAAGGGTCCAGGCCTTTTCTTCTCTTGCCGCCAAAGCAATTTTAGTATTCGGATATTTTGCAATTACCTCATTAAAACCGGCCACCGCTTCGTCATACTGCTTCAGGTCACGATAATTAAGACCGATCAGAAAATAGCTGGAGGCGTCCCCTTTCCCCGAATCGACCACCCCTTTTAACAGCTCGATATTTCGTAATTTCTTAAGTTTGTGTTTTTCCGCAGATAGAAACCCTCCCCAATGATAAATGGGGATATCAAGTTCTTTGGCCTGGATCGCGGCCAGTTCGCCGTTTGCCATAAATGGCTGTTCGTTTATCGGCCTTTCAAAATGGATACCAATCCGGTTCCGAAAAAGCTTGGGTCTCATGTTATATGAAATAGGTGAGAACTCGCCTTCGCGGCATTCGTTCACTTTAAGCAGAAAAGCGTCATCTTTTGCGTCCTTTAAAGCCCGCTTTATCTTGTCCATGTCTTCTTCTTTCACAAATTCATCGGCATCTACCCAAATGACCCAATCTCCTTCGGCGAATTTCAGTGATTCGTTGCGGGCGGCGGAAAAGTCGTTGATCCAGGGAAAATCGTATATTTTTGAGGTGTATTTTTGAGCGATTTTCTTCGTATCATCGGCAGAGCCGGTATCAACTATGATTACTTCATCAACTAGCTTCACTAGATTGGGAAGCGTCCTTTCGAGCATTTTTTCTTCATTTTTGACGATCATGCAAGCTGAAATAAGCATAATAAATTATAACATGTAATCCGGGGTTTTGCCTTTGGGAATACAAAGAAAAAGGCCCCGATCGCTCGGGGCCTTTCTTAAGACTAGCCTTGGTTTGATTATGAGTTGAGGGTTCTCTTGATCTGCGTATCGATCTTTTTGCTCTGATCGATCGAAGAAGTCAAGCCCTGTGAAATGGTATCCGTGATCTGCTGGTACAACCCTACCGCTAACGTTCCCTGGGTTGATCCCATGTCGAACACCCCGTTTTCCTTCACTCCATCGTTGTTGATGTCCGCCGAAACTCCGCCCGGCATACCATCAAGGCTCACGTAAGTTCCCGCCTGAAGGTTTTTGCCATCCGACGTGCTGATATCGGTCGAACCATCTCCATCAGCCGTCAATGTGTTCACATGCTCAAGCAGGTTCAAACGGTCATCGATCATCTTCGCGCAATCCAGAGCCACTTCCATATTAATCATAACTGCCTCCTTTTACCTTGGGTCCTTTTTTACCGTGGGGCCTTCTGTAAATACTATCGGGGGCTGGATCAATAAACTTGCATGAATTTGTTAGTCTTGTCATTCCAGCCCCTGCTTTCGCAGGGGTAAACTTCAGCTGGGATCCAGGAATATCAACCCCTCCCCTGGATTCCAGGTCAAGCCTGGAATGACGGAACCCCTCCTCCACCTGTCATTCCGGCGAAAGCCGGAATCCAGTGCTATTGAAAATCCCCTCCACTATTGGATTCCGGATCAAGTCCGGAATGACAGCCTCCTCCGCTATCTGTTTTTTCTTGCAAAAGTAGGAATTCCCCATCCCCAATAAGGAGCTAATTATTAATGATAACTGATATCGTGGATTTTGGCTTTATCTGGGATTCAGCTTTTTTGATCTTGGCTTTATCCCCAATAA
>CAIYXV010000128.1 GCA_903930225.1 uncultured bacterium
CGACAAATCGGAGCGCAGTTTGCGACAAAAATTTGGTGGGCCCTGAAGGATTCGAACCTTCAACCAATCGGTTTTGAGCCGATTGCTCTACCCTTGAGCTAAGGGCCCGAAGACAAATGACGAATCACTAATGACTTAATGACTAATTATGGAGCTATTTAAATGAAAAAATCAAAGAGACTAGATTTAATTCCTCCATATCTTTTCGTAAAAATAGAGGAGAAAAAGGCGGAGCTTGTTAAAAAAGGGATCGATATCATTGATTTTGGGATCGGCGATCCCGACCTGCCTACGCCGGCGCATATTTTTAAAAAGATGCACGAGGTCTTGGAAGACAAAGATTCGAGCAATTATCCAACCTCAAAAGGAGAACTCTCATTCAGGAAAGCGGTCGCTGACTGGTATAAGAAAAGGTTCAATGTTGTACTTGATCCGTCGTCGGAGGTCTGTTGCCTGATCGGGTCAAAAGAAGGCCTGGCGCATCTGTTTTTTGCATATGTTGACGCGGGCGACCGCACGCTGGTGCCCGATCCGGCCTATCCGGTATACAAGATCGGGACCCTGCTCGCGGGCGGAGAGCCGTACTTTATGCCGCTGACCAGGGAGAACGGATTTCTGCCCGATCTGGAAAAAGTGCCGGCCGATGTCCTGAAAAAAGCGAAGATCCTGTTCGTTAATTATCCGAACAATCCGACCGGAGCGGTTGCCGATCCGGAATTTTTCAAGAAAGCGGTCGATTTCGCGAAAAAGAACGGCTTGCTTTTGGTTTCCGACCTGGCGTATTCTGAAATGGGTTTTAACGGATACAAACCTCACAGCGTGCTGGAAGTGCCGGGAGCCAAAGAGGTGGCGATCGAATTCCATTCGCTCTCAAAAACCTACAACATGACGGGGTGGAGGATCGGGATGGCGGTGGGGAACCGGGAGGCGGTTGCCGCTTTGGCTACGATCAAATCAAATGTCGATTCAGGAGCCTTCAAAGCGATCCAGTTCGCCGCGATCGCGGCGCTATCCGGCCCGCAGGAATGCGTTGAGGACAATAACCGCGTTTTTGGAGAGCGGGCAAAAATCTTGATCGATGGATTGAATTTACTGGGCTGGAAAATGGACCAGCTGAAAGCGACCTTTTATGCCTGGGTGCCGGCGCCCAAAGGCGAAACCTCCTCCTCGTTCACCGAAAAACTGCTCGAAAAATGCGGCATTCTGGTCGTTCCGGGAAGCGGGTACGGTTCGGCCGGCGAAGGTTACGTCAGGATGGCGATAACTTTGCCTAAAGAGAGGATCGTGCTGGCGATCGAGCGGATGAAAAAAGCGGGGATCCGGTTCTCTTAATAATTAAACCAGCGGCTTGATCTCGAATTCGTTCTCCTTGATCCTCTTCATCTCGTCCATCGCTTCCTTGTCTGTCATGTAGGCAATGCGGTAGATCGCGACCTGCTGGTCCATCGGCAAATCTTGAGGATCATGGGTATTTAGGGTATAGTCCAGGTAAAGATTGTGTATGATGTAGGGGACGAAATGCAGGAATTCCTTGATCATTCTGGGGTGCCGGTAGATCCGTCCCATGTTGAAATCGTAAAGCGCGTTCATCGCGGCCGATTCTTTATCTCCTATCTTTATTGAATAAATGGTGTGATGGGTCGGGTCCCAGCTGTTCTCGATGATGCTTCTCATCAGCCGCTTGATGATGGATGAGGCGTGGACGTTGCCGTCCTCGTCACTGAACACCTTTTTGGCGATCTCGGGGATCTGTTTCCACTCCATCATTCCTTTCTGTACCGCGTCTTCCGGATCGCGCGCCACGGAAGTGACCCGGTCAAACATGCGGACCAGGCATCCCTCCAGCGTCGAAGGGAAGAATATTCGGTAATCTTCCAATCGTCTGACATTACCCTTAAGCAGTTCCGCCAGGTTAAGGCTTTTGGGATGTTCCCTTTCGCCCGGCAGGGCGCCGTAAGGGATTATCTCCTGTTCCTTGGTCTCTCCCAGGTGGCAGGCGACGGCGTCGATCGTCTCGTGTGTCGCGCCCAGCCGTTCGCCGTTGATCGGATTCTTATAATATTCCATCAGGAAATACGCCCCGATTAGGTTGTGCTTGTGGTAAAGCCCCAGGTCCCTTCGCCTTAGCTCATCGAGCACCGCTTCCCCCGCGTGGCCGAAGGGCGAGTGGCCCACGTCGTGCGCCAGCCCTCCCGCTCTCGCCAGAAAAGGATTAAGCCGGAGTATGATCGCGGCGCTTTCGGCCAGATTGGCCAGGTCGATGGAATGGGTAAACCGGTTGCGCATGGTCGGGTCCATCGGCAGGGGGAAGACCTGGGTCTTGTCCTTGAGCCTGAAGAAAAGTCCGGAGGACCCGATCCGCTGGGCATCGCGCTGGAACGGGCTCCTTAATTCGTCTTCCCTAAAGTCGCAGTTGATCCTTCCGCGCGTTGTGCGGGCGGCGACATCGCACATCTCGCCGTCGAGCACCAGCATCTGGTTTTTGGCCAGGTTAAGGCCGTTAAGCGGATTGGTCTTGTATCCGGGAAAGCATAATTGGGCGGGAGGCCTTTCTGCGTAAAATCTTATTGCCATATAAATACCATGCACTTATCTATCAATTAAATACGGCCGTGATTTCACAAAATATTAATTTAGAAGCAACCGTCCGGCGGATATTTATCAGAGCAATATCAATGGGATGCCAGATTTTTAACCCGTATATAAATAGCCAAATACAAGGTGAGCAGGCAATAATTATAAAAGAAATCCTCGATCGGTATAGAGGCCAACCTGAAATTGGTTATGGCCAGCGGCGAATAGATAACGACCGGTAGCGCGGCCAGAAAATGGTTGAAAACAACGAACAGGCCCATACCAAGCGTGATCCAGATCCAGTAAACGCGCGAAGTAAAAATATACCGCAGACGGGATGCTCCCAGCAGGAATACCGCAGCGGATAAAAGTGAAACGACCAGAGTATATTCCTTGCCCCGGAACATCCATGCGGCATATAGGCTTAAACCGGATAATAATACATAGAAAGCACTAGAATAAAATATCTTGATATCAAGGACGATAGCGGATATCCCTTCATATAAAAAAAGGCAACTATACGGGACGGTGAAAAAAAACAGCCACTCCTCCGGCGGGAGGGATAATACCTTAAGTCCGTTAACGTAAAGAGGATTGAACGTCCAGTCGCCCCGAATGGTGAAAAGCGCGTCCCAGAAGATAAAAAGTCCGCCCACGATGACGATGGATGCCAACAACGGACGCCATTTGCGATAGAACCGGAAGACCGGCAAAAAGGTCAGTGCCAATGGGACGGCAACGATAATTAAATTAATGGTTAAATAAGTACTCATAGATCGCCCTCCCGATGATCCGGCTCCGCGCCGGCTTGACCACTTTCCGGTAAATAATAAAAGGGTCCTTCTTTATCTCCCTTGCCGTCCAAGCATACATTGCCGCCGCAGTTTTAACAGGCACCAGATAGCGTTTAGGCAGATATTTGAAGCCCTCCGCTGCTTTATGCTGCCAGTCCGCATATCGCGCAAGCTGGTATTCGATGAACTTTCTGAACTCTGTGGGCCGATAACTGGTTTTATCATAATCGAGCGAAGCCAGGCCGAACCGGCGGATCTCGTCTTTTGGCAGATAGACGCGCCCCAGCTTAAGGTCTTCGTTGATGTCCCGGATAAAATTTATATACTGCATGGCTTTTCCCTGCAGGCGCGCGCAAGGCAGCGCTTCTGCCGGCAGGCCCAGGATCCTGGCCATCATCAGGCCTATCACTTCGGCCGAACCGTAGATATATTTTCCGGTCTCGCCGATATCCTGATATTCATTTTTATAAGTGTCTATTTCCATCGAGTCAAGGAAAGCTTCGACCCAGGCCGGATCGAAAGATCTTCGTGCCACCAGGCCCATAAAGGGATCGATGACCGGATCGCCCGAAGCTCTTCCCGAAGCGAGTGCGGTCCGATACATACCGGCGAACCGCTCAAAGCCGGCTTTATCTTGGGGAGTAGCATCGACAAAGTCGTCCGCTCTGCGGACAAAGGCGTAAAGAACGGAGACCTCTTCCCGTGCCGCTCTAGGGAAAAAAAGCGAACTGGTAAAATAGGTGCGGCTTCCGGCTTTAAAGATTAAACGATGGAGTTTAGAGAACATGGTCTTTCCTGATCAGGTCGCTGACGATCTGGGCGGAAATCAGGACCATCGGCACCCCGATCCCCGGATGAGTATAACTGCCGGTGTAGTAGAGATTTTTCAGTTTTTTGCTCCGGTGGGACGGTCTGAAAATTGCGGTCTGGAAAAGCGTATGGGCCAGTCCGAGGGCCGTTCCTTTATATGCGTTGTAGGCCAGGGCGAACGCTCTTTGGGCAAAAATTTGCTGGTAAACAATATTGTTCTTAATATCTTCCCCCAGCAGCTTTTCCAGGTGAGCGATAGTTTGGCTGAACATCTTTTTTCGTATCTCCGGGGTATCAACAAGCCCGGCCGCGACCGGAATGAGGATAAAAAGCGTTTCTCCTCCGAATGGTGCGACCGATGCGTCGGTTTTTGAGGTGCAGCTGATGTAATAAGAATATGCCTCCGGCCAGGCGGGCTTGTCAAAGATTGCTTTAAAATGTTCATTCCATGACGGGTCAAGGTATAGGTTATGGTGGAGCAGTCCTTTGATTTTATTTTTGAGGCCGAGATAGATCAGGAATGCGGATGGCCCCATTTTACGGCTTGTCCAGTATTCGGCCGAATAAGAAACGTCGCCGGGTGCAAGCAAAGCAGTTTCTGCATGATGATAATCAGCGTTTACAAGGACGATGTCGGCGGCGAAATTCCCTTTATCGGTCACCACCTTTTTTGCCAGGCCGTTCTCGCTCTCTATCCGCAAAACATTTTGGTTTAAAAGCAGTTCGACCCCATGTTCTTTCCCCAACTTATTTAGCGCGCTGACAACTGATCCCATGCCCTGGTCCGGATACCAGACGCCGAGGTTAAAATCGACATGCGACATGATCGAATACAGCGCAGGAGTGTTGTCGGGCGATCCCCCAAGAAAAACGACCGTATATTCCAGGATCTTCCGGATCCGGTCGCTCCGGAAAAAGCGCCGTACATAGCGGTCGAGCCCCTCAAAGATATGGAGCCGGGGCCCTTTGGTAATGATCTCCCAGTTGAAGAAATCAAAAAACGATCGATACGCGCGGTAGATAAAACTTTTCATTGCGGTCCGGTACTGGAATTCGGCGCTTTGCATAAACCGGTCGAGCTTTTTCCCGCCATCGGGTTCAAGGCGGTCAAATAGTTCTCCGATCTTCCGCCGGTCGGCGGGAACATCGACCTGGCCGTCCCCGAAAAAAACACGGTAGTTGGGGTCAAGGCGTTTTAATTGGTAATAATCGCCGACTTTTCTGCCGAACCGGGCAAAGTAGTTCTCAAAGACCTCCGGCATTAGGTACCAGGAAGGGCCGAGGTCAAAGGTAAACCCGTTGGTTTTAAGGGTCCGGGCGCGGCCGCCGGGAGCGGCATTTTTTTCAAGGACCGTGACCGCATAACCGTCCCTGGCCAGCAGTGCGGCCGCAGCCAGCCCTCCGCAGCCGGCCCCGATTATCACTACCTTTTTACCTGCCATGCCAATATTTTATAACTTATCACTGTTAAGTCAATGTTATAATAACGATATGGAGATCTTGATCGCCGACCATTCCGGCTTTTGCGAAGGGGTGGAGCGGGCTTACCAGCTTGCCCTGAAGCAGGCAGAGCAGGGACGGCCGGTCTTTATGCTCGGCAACCTGGTGCATAATGCGCAGGTGGTCGAGGAACTAAAACATCAGGGCATTAAAACTGTAAAAAATCTAAATGAGATCCCGCTGCATACGAACGGCCTCCTGCTTATTTCCGCGCACGGCGTGCCTCCGGAAATTTATGAAAACGCGAAAAAACTGGGATTGGAGATCGTTGATACCACCTGTCCCTGGGTCAAGCGGGCACAAAACTTGGTCAAGCAACTCTCGGACCAGGGAGATGCGATCGTAATCGTGGGGGACGAGGACCATCCGGAAGTGAAAGGGCTTTTAGGATGGGCGGGAGCAAGCGCGATCGTGGTCGAAGGTCCATCAGATCTAGCGGGGATCGAATCGCTGAATATTTTTCAGATGGGGGTGGGAGTGGTGGCCCAGACCACGCAGTCGGAAGTGAATTTTGAGGCGGTGGTCAGCCGCCTGCGGGAAAAATTCAGCAATTTAACGGTCTACAAGACCATCTGCGGCGCGACCAGCAAAAGGCAGAACGCGGCGATAGATCTGGCAAAAAAAGTCGACCTGATGCTCGTGATCGGGGATAAAATGAGCGCCAATACCAAGAGACTAACGGAGCTTTGCTCCGCGACCGGCACCGAAACGCATCAGATCCAGACCGGCTCCGAGCTCGACCTTTTGTGGATTAAGGGGAAAGACCGGATCGGAGTTACCGCCGGGGCCTCGACCCCGGAATGGGTGATCGCAGAAATAATTTCCCTTCTTAGATCACAGCGCCAGCCAGCCTGAAAGCTCCCGGCGGATTTATGATATAATAAAAATATGATCCGAAAAATATTATTTACACTGATCTTGGCGATAATTTCTTTTGCCTGCTTCGCGAATGCCGCTACCCTGACCGGTATCCGTTCCGCGGCCTATCCGGAAAAAGTGC
>CAIYXV010000129.1 GCA_903930225.1 uncultured bacterium
CGTCCCTTACGCTCAAACTTCCCGAATCGGCGCGGATCAGTCCGTCATCATGTAAAAGCTTGCCCACCAACTGAAACTTTTCTATCATTTTACTTCCCCCTATACCCAGTGCTCTATCGAAAGCGCTTCGAACTGCGAAAATTTGCGAAACTCGTCAAAACGATCCCCGATCTCGTGGGCCTTTAATCTTTTCATCCGGTCCAGGCTAAAATCCTCAATATTAAAAGACGCCATTACCGATCCCATGATGATCGAACGGCGGATGTTCCCCTGGCTTAGATCATCCGTCTTCGCCAGATAACCGATAAACCCTCCGGCGAACGAATCCCCCGCCCCGGTCGGGTCGCGGAACGCATCTTGTGGATACGAAGGCGCGGAAAAATGCGTGTCATCGGTAAAGAGCAAAGCCCCATGCTCTCCCTGTTTTACGATGACCGCCTTCGCGCCCAGCTCCAGAAGTCTCCTCGCGGCCAGCGGGATATTGGGCGTCTCCATGAACATGCGCGCTTCGCCTTCGTTCATTAAAATGTAATCTACTTTCTTTATCACTTCGTGCAGGGCGTCCCGCTTGCCCCGGATCCAGAAGTCCATGGTGTCGGCCGCTATCAGCTTTGGCGATTCCAGCTGATCGATTACCTTCAGCTGGATCTCCGGATCGAGATTGGCCAGAAAAACGAACGGGGACTTTCTAAGCTCCGGACTTAATTTCGGCATAAACTCGGTTAAGACATTGAGCTCGGTGTTCCGGGTGTGCGCCTGGTTCATGTCAAACTCGTAATATCCGCTCCAGCGGAATGTCTTTCCCGGCAATCGCTGAATGCCGGACAGGTCGATCTTGCGGTTTTTTAAAAATTCCTCGTGCTCGGACGGAAAGTCCGCGCCGACCGGTCCAACCAGGCTGGTCCCGGCAAAAAAACTGGAAGCGACCGAAGCGTGGACGGCCGATCCGCCCAATATCGCCTCTTTTTTGCCGAACGGGGTCTCGACCGTGTCGAGCGCGATCGTCCCCACTATCAGGACCGACATCACAAACCTCCCAAAAAATAAAGTATCAGCCGGTGGACCAGCGCCAAAAATAAAATAATAAGGAACGGCGAAACGTCATAGCCGAATACTGCCGGCGGCAAACCCTGCCGCACCGGCAGCAGCAGCGGCTCGGTCAGGTCGTACACCGGTTTGATATAAAGAGACTGCCGGTTATGCGGAATAAACGGAAGGACCGCCCGCATAGCTATCAGCAAGTAATACATTCCGAACAGGATATTTATGAGAAAGTAGATCAGGTCCACTCGGAGCTCAACTCTTTTGCGCGGTTCCTTGCCGCTACTATAGCATCGATCACCGCTAATTTAAAGTCCTTCCGTTCCAGAACTTCCAGTCCGCGGAGCGTGGTCCCGCCCGGAGAGGAGACCATGTCGATCAGCTCCCGGGGATGCTTTTTGGTCTTTTTCAAAGTCTGCGCCGCGCCCAGCAGCGTTTCGACCGCCAGCTTATGCGAGGTCTCTCTTTTTATTCCGAGGTTCTCCCCCGCCTCCACCATCGCCTCGAGCATCAAATAAATAAAAGCGGGCCCGGAACCCGAAAGCCCGGTGACCGCGTCCATCAGCTTTTCATCGACCTCTACCACTTCTCCGACCGAACCAAAGATCAGCTTCGCTTTTTCCATATCCTCCGGTTTTACCTGCGCGCCGTAAGCCAGCGCCGAGATCCCGGCTTTCACCATCGCCGGATTGTTCGGCATTACCCTGATCACCGGATTTTCCGGGAACATATTCTCAAGATAAGATATCGGTATTCCCGCGGCGATCGAAATGATGAGTTTATTCCGGCCAAGCTTCAGCTTTTTTACCGCTTCACGGATGACCTGCGGCTTGACCGCCAGGACGATGATCGCGGAGGCATCGGAAGCCGCCTGGTTATCGGCGGTCGTTTTAATTTTATAATGATCCTTCAGGTGGCTGCGCCTTAATTCCTGGACGTCTGACGCGGTAATATCCGACGGTTTTGCTTTTTTGGAGCCGATCAATCCGGCAATAAGCGCTTCCGCCATCCGCCCCCCGCCCAGAAAAGAGACCTTAACGGCGCGAGAAGAAGGTGTCTTTTTTCTCCTCAACCGAGGTTATCTCCTCTCCCAATTCAGCTTTTTCATCGGCATCGACTATATGTACGCTGTTGGGGGTGAACAAGAAGATCGTGTCGCCGATCTTCACCATGTGGCCGTCGATCGCGTAAGCGGTGCCGCAGACAAAATCGATCAGTCGCGTGCCCTCCACCGGCTCCAGGTGCTTCAGGTTGATGATCACCGGACTGCCGCCGCGGAGGCTGGCTGAAATGTTGAGCGAATCCTCATAGATCTTGGGCTCGCAGATCACGATGTCGTCGGCGCCCTCGCCGGAGCTTTTTTCCCTTCTCCGCTCGCGCAGGACGGAGGAGATCTCCATCTGCTTGCCTTCCGGAACATCCATCCCTTCCCCTTCTTCTAGGCCGATAAATGCCTTGGCGCGTCTGAAAAGGCTATCCATAATTATTCCTCCCCGGCAAACCTCGGGGTCCCTCCTGCGACTAAAAGTCGCGGTTCCTCCCCTCGGTTCGATTTATTTGGAACCGCGAGGTTCACTCGCGGGTTCCTGGTCAGTAGCAAATATTGCTCTTCCAATACGTATTATATCAGAACCTTCTTCAATTGCCAAAGGAAAATCCGCGCTCATGCCCATGCTCAAGTGCGTGATCCCGGCAAATCCCGCTTGTTGTAATTGGTCCCTCAATTCCTTAAGTTTTCGAAAGGAACTTTTTATTTTTTCCTTATCATCGGTTAGGGGCCCCATGGTCATAAGTCCGGTGATCTTTAAATTGGATAATTTTGAGGCCGACCGTATCAGATCGGCCAACGCTTCCGGTTTTACGCCGAACTTGCTCTCTTCTCCGGACGTGTTGACCTCGATAAATATCTCGATTAGCCCCTCCGCCCTTTTATTTATTTCTTCCGCCAGCTCCAGGCTGTCGACCGATTGGATAACATCGAATATCTGGAGCGCGGCTTTAACCTTGTTCTTCTGCAAATGGCCGATCATGTGCCAGCGGACTAAAGGAAAACGGTGATTTATTTCGGCGTGTTTGGCCGCGGCTTCCTGAACGCGGTTCTCGCCCAGGTCGGTTATGCCGGCCTTAATCGCCTCGATGATCCGCGGAATATCGACGTTCTTGGTGACGGCAAGGATCCTGGCGGAGCCGGATTTTTCCCTGATCTTGCCGATATTTTCCGCGATATTCATTCTTGCATATTATCGCATAATATGGTAAAATTTCCAATTGTTGACCTGCTTTGAGCTCCCCTCATGGTCCGGTCGCACTATTTCCCGGTAAAAATATAGAAAAGGAGAATTATTGATGCCAGTTGTAACAATGAAAGAGCTGCTCGAGGCCGGAGTGCATTTCGGCCATCAGAGCAAGAGATGGAACCCCAAGATGAGCAAATATATTTACTCGTCTAGGAACAATATCCACGTGATCGACCTGCACAAGACCATCCCGCTGATCGAGAAGGCCTTTGACTACGTCAAGAACGCCGTCGCCAATAACGGAACGGTCCTGTTCGTGGGGACCAAAAAGCAGGCCCAGGACGCGGTAATGGAGGAAGCAAAGCGCTGCAACATGTTCTACGTGAACGACCGCTGGCTGGGCGGAACTCTTACCAATTTCAAGACTTTAAAGAAGACGATCGGGCGCCTCAACGAGATCGAAAAAATGGAAAAGAACGGCCTGTTCGACCGGCTCCCCACCAAGGAAGTGGCCAAACTCAAGCGCGAGCACATCAAGCTGATGAGAGGCCTGGGAGGGATCAGGGAAATGCTTTCTCTCCCCGCCGCCATCTATATTGTGGACAGCAAGAAGGAAACCACCGCCATCGCCGAAGCCAAGAAGATGGGGATCCCGATCATCGCCGTGGTCGATACCAACTGCGACCCGGACGATGTGGAACTTCCGATCCCGGCCAACGACGACGCTATCCGCTCTATCAAGCTATTGACCTCCATCATCGCCGAAGCGGTGATCGCGGGCCGCGAACTGACCAAGCCGATCGAGGAGCGCGCGCCGGAAATAGCGGTTCCAATCGAGGTGGGAGAAGAGACCATGGAAGAAGCGATGGCCATTTCGGAAGAAGAACGGCTGGCCCAACTGGCGCCCAAAGTGCCGATAGTCGAGGAAGAAGAAAAAAGGATCGGGTTCTAATGACGGAGATTACTACCGAAGCGATCGTAAAGCTTAGGGAAAAGACCGGCTGCGGAATGATGGATTGCAAGAAAGCCCTGACCGAGGCCGGAGGCGACATGGACAAGGCGGTGGACACCCTTCGCAAGAAGGGCCTGGCCGCGGTCGCCAATCGCGCCGAACGGACCGCCGCTCAGGGAGCGGTGATCTCCTACATCCACACCGGCGGGAAGATCGGGGTTATGCTCGAGATCAACTGCGAAACCGACTTTGTGGCGCGCAATGACGATTTCCTCCAATTCGGAAAAGACGTGGCCATGCAGATCGCCGCGCAGAACCCGGCTTATATTTTTACCGACGAAGTTCCGCAAGGCGTGCTTGACCACGAAAAAGAGATCATCAGCCAGCAGGCCAAGGCCGACGGCAAGCCCGAAAAGGCGATCGAGAAGATCGTTGAGGGGAGATTGAACAAATTCTACGAGGAAGTTTGCCTGCTGGAGCAGCCATTCATAAAGGATCCCAAGATCAAGGTCAAGGACCTGTTGGGAGCGCTGGCCGCAAAGATCGGCGAGAACATCGTTATCCGGCGGCTCACCAGGTATCAGCTGGGCGAAAAGTCTTAATTTAGACCTCTTATTTGGTTAACGGGGAAAGAACAAAATTCTTTCCCCATTTTTTATCTGCTAGGTTGCTATAAAGGCAATTCAATATACTGCATTGAGCAGCGCAAAGTGACATTGTCCCCTAAATAATTGGCTCCGGTGTAATCTTTTGCGGTGATCCTGGCCGAGATAGCCGTACCCGACGGCACTCTGATCGGAATCGCAAAGTGGCAGTTATATTGTGCCCGGTCATCGGGCACGTAAACACTGACATAACTGGTGGCTCCGCTATATATTTCAATCAAATACTCCGGGGCTTGATTATTTTGCCAGTCAGTATTGCCCAGGATGCCAGTTATGATGATATCCGTACCGGGGGTCAGCATGGCCATGGTCGCGGTGTTGGCTCCCGAAACTGTGTACATCGGAGTTGATTTCAACGGCTTGTTCGTATAGGCCGGATCGATCTCGATCCATTGGGTCCCGTCATGGTAATTCAACCTGTGTGTGCTTGAATTAAAATACATTTTCCCCGCCGCGCCTGAAGGGGCAGAGACAGAAGCGAGCGTGAGCGTATTGGAAAAATATCCGTTCCCCAATCTATCTACGCTTGCCCGTTCCGCTCCGTCGATCATTACCTCTAACCCGTAATTCCCCACAGCAGAAGTGATCTGATTGCTTAATATCGGGTTGGAAGAAGTGGGCCCGGTAATTTTCAGATTTCCGGCAACCTCCAATTTTTCCGCCGGGTTCGTAGTGCCGATCCCGACATTTCCGGACGCCGATACGCGCATGCGCTCAATGTTGCTCGTCCACAAGGTCAGCGGATGCGAGCCAAGTGTGGCCATGAAAGCATAAGACGCCTCGTTGTACCCCAGAGCCAGGACATCGGTCGCTGCCGGTTGCGTTATCGTAAGCTGTGGAGTGGCCCCGCCCTGGAGGGTTAAAAGATTGCCGGGGGTCTGTGTCCCGATGCCGACATTGCCGTTATTAAAGATCCCGGCATAACCCGAATTAGAGGTAGCGTAGAGGCCCACGCCCGAACTCGTGTTCGAGAAATAGCCGCCGTAGCCCGTGTTGGATTCCGTACCGAAGACCCCGCGGCCGCTGATGCCGCTCGCAGAACCGTAAACGCCGTAGACCGGGTTGACAAAGCCGCTGCTGGCAACTCCGTAGACGCCGGCGGAACCAGAATACCCGGAGGCGGCCGAACCATAGACGCCGTAATTGGGAGCCATCCCGGTGCTGGTATCCGTAGCGGCGCCGTAAACCGCATACCCGCCATAAGCGCTGGTGGCCGCATTGATCGCCCTGGGCCTGGTGGAGTTGACGTCCAGATTGTAGATAGTAGCGGTCGTGCCAATGCCAACTTTGCCGGAGGAATCTATTCTCGCGACTTCCTGCGATATCTGATTCTGGATCGTTACCGCCGAGCTGCCGTCAGTTGAATCCAGAATCATTTTCAAATCCGCCGCAAAAACAGCCGAAGACGCTAGAATGACAAAAACGAAGGCCAATAAATATTTTTTCATGTTGAACTCCCCCTTAAACGGATCAAATTATTGGTTAGATTATATCACTTTCAGTGACATTAAATAGGTTTATCTTAATATTTTATCTTCTAACGTTTTGAGATCGGTAAAAGCCGACTTTGCGTTTAAAGCGGTAATTCCTGATAGGATATTGACATCTGTCTTCCCGCGCCACTGGAGGCCGCATATGAGGTACCATATTGAGATACTCTTATTTTAATAGTTGTGCTATTGGCAACTTTGATCGGGAATGGGAATGAATATACCATTCCTAGAGGAACAACAGATAGACCATAATCAGAAGACCAGGTGCTGTTCGGTGTTACAAAACTAACGAGCACATTATTGCTGGTATCAAGTATTTCAACCAGCATGGCTCTGATCGTATTCGAAGAAGTTGTGCTAAAAACCCCCATAATGGAAGTAAGGATAAATCCGTTAAAACTTCCAGTATTAGTCAACGTCCCCATCGAATAGGTAAATGTATTTGTCCCTGAAATATCCCCGCTAAAATTAAGTACCGACAGGGATTTAATTGGATTAGTGGTATAAACCGGGTCCACCTCGATCCATTTTGATCCGTCGTGATAATTGAGGCGATTGCTGGTTGAGTCGTAATAAATTCTCCCCGCCGCTCCGGTAGGAGCCGATATAGCGGCAAGCTGTAGATAGTTTCCAACATAGGTCTTCCCGTTAAAATAACCGGCATATCCGGTTGAAGAATTGCCATATATCCCATTCCCGGAACTGCTTGCTCCCCATACGCCCTTTCCGGTATTGCTGAACCCGCAAACGCCGGTATCTGATGCGACACTATAGACGCCATAGTTAGCGGCACCGTCATTCCCAACGCTCAAAGTGGAAAGTGGGTTGGTCGTGCCGATCCCGACCTTTCCATTATTGAAAACAAAATTTTGCCCCCCATCGCTTATTGTCAGATAGGTATTATATTGATCACCGCTGTAATCCCCTAAAAATATGTTGCCAAAAGTATCAAGATATAAATTGGAACCGTTGCCGTACGCGTCCAGAGCGCCTCTCGGCCCGGTCGTCCCGATGCCTACATAACCGCCATTAAAGATCCCGGCATAACCCGAATTAGAGGACGCGTAGAGGCCCACGCCCGAACTTGTGTTAGAAAAATAACCGCCGTAGCCTAGACTTCCACTCGCGGAGCCAAAAACTCCGCGGCCCTGGCCGCCACTCGCAGAACCATAAACGCCGTAAACCTGGTGGAGATTACCTGTGGCCAGTCCGTAAACACCGGCGGAACCGCCGGGTTGAGCGGCAGCTGACCCGTATACGCCATAATTGGCACCAACAGAGCTAGTATCCGTAGCGGCGCCGTAAACCGCGTAACCGCCATAAGCGCTGGTTGACGCATTGATCGCTCTGACCTGGGTCGAATTGACGTCTAGAGTGTAATTCGGCGCTGTCGTGCCGATGCCAACCTTGCCCAAGGAATTTATTCTTCCTACTTCCACGGAGCTATTGTTCTGGATAGATACCGCGGAACTGCCGTCGGACGAGTCCAGGATCATTTTTAGATTCGCCGCAAATACGGACGAAGACACCAGAAAGAAAATAAAAATGGCCAATAAATATTTTTTCATGTTCAGCTCCCCCTTAAACGGATCAAATTATTGGTTAGATTATATCACTTTCAGCGATATGAAGGGGGTTATTTTAAGAAACCCACACTCTAGCGTTAGAGGTGAGCTGGAAGCCCAGTAAATTAGGATCGGGTCATGTGCTTTAAGTTCCTAATCGTCTAAAGAAACACAGACCTTAGGTCATCCTCCGGCGTAAATGAACCCGTAGAGTTCGTTATCCACTCCCTGGGAATTAAAATGGGCCGTCCCGCCCGCCTTGCCCACAGTATACGAACGGACGATATTATCATCCTGTTTCATAAGATAACCGGGACGGGAGCTGGTGGTCAAAAGATCACCTGATTTAATCGCTCCGCCCTCATCGCACACTTTGAAGCCGGCCAGCCTGGTCCCTTTTGCTTTGTCCTCGTCGGTCGAATCGCCCAAGCCGGCGACCAGATGGACCCATTCTTTACGGTCGGGATATTCCATCTGGACCCTCGCGGTATAGATCCCGATCGCCCGCGCGTCTTTCGGCCGGGTCGATCGCGAGATCTTGCCATCGTCCAAGATGATTGCGTCGCCCGAGGAAGCTTCTCCTACTAGCGCGCTATCCGGGAACCGGTGGTGGCCGGTAAAAGGGTTGTTGTAAGCGACCCCGTTCTTTCTCACGTTCGTCGTGGTGTTGATATCGCCATTGACATCAAGCATATACCCGGGGCCGTGATTATTAATCCCGACCAGGGTAGAAGCCCCCCCGTTCTTTACGATCATCGCCGCCGTATTGTTGCCGAAACCGATCATCAAGGAATCCGCAATATTGTTTGTCAAATAAGAGATCGCGCTTGCCCCCCGGCCGAGAACGATCGAATTCAGCCCGGTCGCGTAAACCCATTGCCCGGCCGCTATTGAATAATTCGCATCGGCGCGGGTGCTGGAACCAAGCGCAAAGGCTGCCCGGCCGTCCGCCCGATTGCCTTCACCCAAGACAAATGACGATTGTCCGTTAGCAACTAAGGATCCGCCTCCGGCGGCGAAAGAATATAGGCCGACCGCAGCTGCCCCCGACCCCAATGCGCAGGAAGCATATCCGTTAGCGGTGTTTCCGCTTCCGATTGCGATGGATGCGTTACCGGCCGCTTGGCTTAGATACCCTCCCGCGGTTGCCCATTGCCCATCCGCCCGTGTCTGCCTGCCTAATGCGATGCCGGCTTCCTGGGTCGCTATATTCTGATATCCGATCGCGGCGGAATAGTTGCCGCTGACGGAATTCGACTGTCCCATTGCAAATGATGCCGCCCCCCCGGCGGAAGTAAAGTACCCCATCGCCACCGATTCGCTGTTCGTCGCCTTGGCCCCGTAACCCTGCGCCAACGAGGCCCATCCACCGGCTGAGGTGGAATATCCCATTGAGGTCGAATAATTGCCGACCGCTTTCGTGGTATATCCCATAGCCGTCCCGTACGCCTCGGCGGAAGTATCGGACCCCATTGCCATGGCCGCCCATCCGTTTGCGGTAGTATTGTTGCCCAGCGAGACCGCATAACCTCCAACCGCTTTATTGGTACTCGCGCCGATGATCGCGGCCGGGGCGTTTAAAACCTCAACATCTAATTTGGCTGAGGGATTCGATGTCCCGATGCCAACCCTGCCTGAGCCCGCGCTGACCATCAGCGTATGATTGCTCCCAACCTCAAAACTTCCTGACGGATTCGTTGTCCCGATGCCGATATATCCTTTTGAATTTATTCTTGCGACTTCCTGCGAGCTCTGGTCTTGGATCGATACCGCCGAACTGCCGTCAGTTGAATCCAAGATCATTTTTAGATCGTCGGCAAAAACAAACGAAGACGTCAGAATGACGATGAAAGCGGCAAATAAATATTTATTCATTTTCAGCTCCCTCTTTAACGGGTCGAATTAACGGCTAAATTATACCATTTTTAAATATATCAAGGGAGATCATTATTTCCCTATCTTCTCTTCGATTGCTTTGAGGCGGGACTTAATTTCATCCAGTTCTTTTGTTTTTTTCTGCAAGTCCTTTAAAAGTATCACTGACAGCTTGGCGTAGTCCAGTGCATCCGCTTCACCGCTGGAATTATATATGACGATCTCGGGGAAAATCTTGTTCACTTCTTCGGCGATCATTCCGAAATCGGATTTATTCGGCGTGGCCGTGTTTTGGTTCCATTTAAATGTGACCGGACGCAACTGCATGATTTTATTTGTGTCTATTACATAATCCTTAATGTCATGCTTGTATCTTCTGCTCGAAGAGGTCCTATACAGTCTTCCATCCCCTGAGTTCCAATACATCGTGTAACTCGTCGAACCGGCATTGATAGATGGCATATAGACATACCCGTTCGCCTGCAAGTTTCCCGAGATCCTGGTATTCCCATTCACATCCAGCACATATGAAGACGATGGGCTTGTATTGTTTATCCCTACACTGCCGGCAATAAAATCAAGGGTCATCAGGTCCAAGACACTGGGATTAGTGAAATTAAGTTTTCCGCCCGACCCCTGGTTAATTGTCAACGTTCGGCCGTTCGTGCCTGAATTATAAATGGCGATCCCGTCCATCGCGCCGTTCCCGCCCGGCGTATTTATCTGAAGCCATGCGCTGGGATTGGTGTTATTTATGCCGATCTTATTGGCAAAATAATTTAGGCCGCTGTTGGAATAAATCCCATATGTCCCGGTAAAATATCCTCCATAATAACCGTTTCCGTAGACACCTTTCCCTGTAGTGGAACTTGCAATTCCCCAAACCCCCACGCCATTATTGACAAGGGCATACCCATAAACGCCGGTACCTCCAGTCCCAGTACCTTCTCCATATAATCCTATTCCCGAACTGCCACCGTAAATCGCGGTTTTCAAAGTATTCAAACCTTGGTCGACCACGTGCAATTGAACGATTGGATTAGTCGTCCCGATACCGACGTTGCCGCCGTTCAGATAGGATGAGCCACTCGAATTTATCTGTACGGATTGCGTTCCGCCGCTGTTCCACAATGACAGGAAGCCGTTGTCGCTGTTCTGTCCGAGGCGTAATTTCTCCCAGGTTGTGCCAAAGACGCTCATATTGCCGCCCTGGAGCGTAAGCTTTGCCGACGGGCTAGTCGTCCCGATGCCGACGTTGCCGGCTGAAGTAATGCGCATGATCTCTGCCGGGGTCGGACCTGTCCTAAAAGCCATATTAAGTCCGGAAAGCGTGGGCCCTAACGAAGCGCGATTATATAATGTGGCGGTCGAATCGCCCTGGTCGCTGCCGAGCCCAGAGCCGCCCGCGAACAGGAGCTGATCTCCACGAATACCCACCTTGCCGTTCACATCCAAAGTGTAATTCGGTGCCGTTACGCCGGAGCCGATCCCCACACTATATGGTATGTAAACCGGGCTTCCGTAAATATTCGTCCCTCCTGTAAAATCATTCGCGTAATTCAAGGTAAGCTGATTTCCAGGAGCATGCACAAGCGCTCTCCCCGATCCGGGATCTCCTCTTCCGTGCGAAGCATTACTTAAAGTAAAATCAGTGGATTCATTATGGATCGTTCCGCCAAGATCAGCATTTCCTGAAGAATCTATGGACACCACCGTAGTCCCGCTGGAATTTATCACTTTCAATCCGGTTGATCCATCGTTGCTGTCGAGAATAGCTTTGATATCGGCAGCAAAGGAAATAGAATTGAGGAATAATAAGCAGATCAATGCTAAAAGAAAAATCAGCTTTTTCATTGGCGCACCCCCGTATTGATTAGAAAATTATAGCATAAATCAATTGTCTTATGTTATATTACTATTTATATGCCAAAAGCATATCTTATAGATGGGAACTCCCTGGCTTACCGGGCTTTTTACGCTCTGCCCGACACCATGAAGACCACAACCGGCATCACGACTAATGCCATCTATGGCTTTACCATGATGCTCCTCAAGGTGCTCGAAGGCGGGCCCGATTATATCGCCATCTCTTTTGACCGGCCGGAACCTACCTTTCGCCATAAGGAATATAAAGAATACAAGGGCACCCGCGATAAAGCCCCGCCTACCCTCTACGACCAGATGCCGTATGTAAAAGAAGTGGCGGAAGCGCTTGGCATTCCGGTATTCGAGATGGCCGGGTTCGAAGCGGACGACGTGATCGGGACGCTTGCCAAGGAAGCGGAAAAGGCAGGCTACGACGTCACCATCTTCAGCGGGGACCTCGATCCCCTCCAACTAGTGGGCGACCACATTAAAGTCCTCACTACCAGGAAGGGTATCACGGACACCGTGCTTTACGGGGAAAAAGAGGTCGAGGAGCGCTATGACGGATTGAAACCCTCCCAGCTGATCGATTTTAAGGCACTCAAGGGCGATTCGTCCGACAATATCCCCGGCGTCCCTAAAGTGGGAGAAAAAACCGCAATCGATTTGCTCAAAGAATACCAGACACTCGAGAACATTTACGACAATCTGGACAAGATAAAAAAACCGGCGCTTAAGGAGAACCTGAAAAACAATCTCCACCTGGCGGAATTGAGCAAAATGCTCGGGACCATTGTCACCAATGTCCCGATCGAGGTTGATTTTAAAGGCGCGGTCAAATATAAGACCGACTGGGGAAAAGCGGTCCACGCGTTCGAGAAATTCGAGTTCAACAAACTGGTCGGCAAGTATTCAAAGGACCTCGAGGAGTACCAGACGGAAACGGTGATCGAGAAAAAAAGGGAGAAGATATCGAAGCTTGATTTTAAAAGCGTTACGACCGAAAAAGAACTTAACGACATGGTCGGCCGCTTATTAAATGCCGAAGCATTTGCCTTTGACCTTGAAACCACCAGCCTCAACCAATTTGAAGCTAAGATCGTCGGGCTCTCCTTCTCAACTGAAACCAAATTGGCCTATTATATTCCGTTAAAACATAAAAAAGGCGAACAGCTGCCGGCAAAAACAGTATTTGATAAACTGGCGCCTCTTTTTATATCGGATAAGCTCAAGATCGGACATAATCTTAAATACGATATAAAAGTATTAAACGCCAACGGGATTAAAATTAGCGGGCCCTACTTTGACACCATGGTCGCCGCTTACCTGATCGACCCGATCTCCGGCAAGTATTCGCTAAAAACCCTGGCCAAACAGTATCTGGGCCGGGACATGATAAAGCTTATGGAGCTGATCGGCAAGGACGCGGAATACGCCGACTTCAGCGAGGTGCCGATCGACCTGGCCGTCGACTACGCCGCCAGCGACGCCGACTCGACCTTCGGGCTTTACGAGATCTTCAGGCAGGGGCTTAATAAAAAAGAGCTGGCGCCGCTATTTGACGACTGCGAGATGCCTTTGCTTGAGGTATTGATCGCGCTCGAAGAGACCGGCGTCTTTATCGACACGAACATCCTGGCAAAGATGTCGCGCGAGTTGGACGGCGAGATGCGAGACCTCGAAAGGAATATCTTCGCGATCGCTGGAGAGACCTTCAACCTTAATTCCCCCAAACAGCTGGGCGTTATACTATTCGAAAAGCTCATGATCCCAACGGTTAAAAAGACCAAGACCGGCAATTCGACCGACTCGGAGGTATTGGAAGAGCTGGCCGAAAAGTTTGAGATCGCCGAAAAGCTGTTAAAGTACCGCCAGCTGTCGAAGCTTAAATCCACCTATATCAACGTCCTCCCCACCCTGATCGAAAAAAAGACCGGACGTATTCACGCCAGCTTCAACCAGACCATCACTGCCACCGGGCGGCTCTCATCGTCCGAACCCAATCTGCAGAACATCCCCGCCCGGGGAGAAATGGGAAAGCGGATCAGGGGAGCCTTTGTGCCGCAGGAAAAAGGCTGGAAGATCCTCGCCGCCGATTATTCGCAGATCGAGCTTCGGGTACTCGCGCATTTAAGCCGCGACCCGATATTTGTCGAAGCGTTCATAAACGACCGGGACATCCACCAGGCGACCGCCGACGAACTGGGGATCAGCCGCGAGGCCGCCAAGACCGTTAACTTCGGCGTGATCTACGGCATTTCGGATTTCGGCCTGGCCAAAAGCTTAAGGATCAAAAAAACCGACGCCGCAACTTTTATTGAAAAATATTTTATAAAGCACGCCGGGATCAAGGAGTTTATCGATAAAACCATAAAGGAAGCGAAAGAGACCGGTTTTGCCAAGACGCTTCTGGGAAGGATCCGCCCCCTGCCCGACATCAACTCGCCGAACTACGGCATAAGGTCGTTCACCGAGAGGACCGCGATCAACACGCCGGTGCAGGGCACCGCCGCGGACATGATAAAACTTGCCATGATAAACATTCACCGGAAATTAAAGGAAAACGATCTCAAATCGATGCTGATCCTCCAGGTCCATGACGAGCTGGTATTTGAATGTCCGGAAAGCGAGATCGACCAGGTCAAAAAGATCGTCGAAGTTGAAATGATCAACGCGATCCCGCTCAGCGTGCCGGTCAAGGTCGATATCGGCATCGGAGACTCCTGGGCGGAAGCGAAATAAAAATATACCTACGAATTAACCAACCCAATACTATACCCACGAATTAATTCGTGGGTATAGTTTATGGCACCGGTCCTACGAATTAATTCGTAGGTATATTTCCACCAATCCGCTGCAAATGATATAATCCCCTGCATGGAAGCCGATATAAAGATAGCTAACGGAATGGTGCTTACGATGGACCCCCACCTCACCCTCCATCAAAAAGCTGATGTTCTGATCAAGGATTCAAAGATCATCGAGATAGCGGACGGATCTTCGACCAAGGCAAAAAAAACCATTAACGCCGGCGGCAAGCTGGTAATGCCCGGCCTCATCAACTGCCACACCCACGCCGCCATGACCATGTTCCGCGGTATTGCCGATGATATGCCGCTTGATGTATGGTGGAACAATTTCATCTTTCCTCTGGAGAAAAAATATTTAAGCCCCGATTTTGTGCGAACGGGAGCGTCCCTTGCGGCGCTGGAGATGATCAGATCGGGTACCACCGCCTTCGCTGATATGTACTTTTTTGAGGACGCGGCGGCGGAAGTGTTAAAAACAATCGGCATCCGGGCTTTCTTGGGTGAAGCAGTTCTTGATTTCCCCTCCCCCGACTCCGCGAACGCGGATGAAGCGCTAAAAAAGATCGAACAGCTTAACGAAAAATGGGGAAAAGACCCGATCATTCATCCCATGATCGCCCCCCACGCCCCCTACTCCTGCGGCCCGGAAAACCTTACAAAGTGCCGGCAGTTATCGGAAAAACTCGGACTGCCAATGCACATCCATTTGTCCGAGACCGCCAGTGAAGTGGCGCAGATCAAATTAAAATACGGCCTATCGCCGGTCGAGCATCTCGAAAAGATCGGGATCCTGTGCGGGCAATTGATCGCGGCGCATTGCGTCCACTTAAGCAAGGTCGAGATGGACCTGCTTAAAAAATATGACGTCAAGATCGTTCATTGCCAGGAATCGAACATGAAGCTGGCTTCCGGCTCGGCCCCGGTGGTCGAAATGCAGGATCTGGGGCTTACCGTCGGACTCGGAACCGACGGAGCGGCCAGCAATAACAATCTGGACATGTTCGACGAGATGGACGCGGCGGCAAAAGTCCACAAGCTGGTGCGCAACGATCCCACCGTCATGGATGCTAAAACCGTGCTGAAGATGGCGACCACCGACGCCGCCCGGGTGATGTTACAAGAAAATAAGATCGGCTCAATTGAATTCGGCAAGACCGCCGATATCATCATTTTAGACCTCAACCGACCCCACCTCACCCCCCTGTATAATGTATATTCCCACCTGGTCTATTCCGCGGGCGGTAGCGAAGTGAATACGGTCATAATTAACGGCAAACTGATTATGGAAGACCGGTTGATATTGACCGTGGACGAACAGGAGATCATAGATGATGCAAATCGGATCGCAAGGAGGATACAAGATGAGCTTAGGGCATAGGATCGCAGTGATCGGCGGGACCGGGGTCGAGGATCTCCCCATTTTCAGGGATTTTAGGCCAAAGACAGTGATCACCAAGTACGGGATCGTAAAATTAAAGCAGGGATTCATCGGCGGTCGGACGGTACTCTTCCTGCTCCGGCACGGGCCAAACTACCTGGCCCCGCACCGGATAAACGCACGGGCGAACATCATGGCCCTAAAACAAGAAAAAGTAAGCCGGATATTTGCCACCGCCGCCTGCGGCTCCCTGCGCCGGGAAATAAAGCCGGGAGATCTGGTCGTTCTTTTGGATTTTATCGATTTTACCCATAACCGGATACAGGTCTTTGAGCCGGCGGATAAACCCAACTTTTTCGACATCAGCGAACCATACGACCGCAAACTCAATCAGATGATCTGCGCGGCCGGCAAAAAGCTTAATATTAAGGTTAAGAAGCGCGCCGTCTACGCCTGCACCGAAGGCCCCCGGTTCGAGACCAGAGCAGAGATCAAGGCGTTCAGGTTATTGGGCGCCGATGTCGTCGGCATGACCCAGGTCCCCGAAGTGGTGCTGGCCGCCGAGGCTCAAATCCCCTACGCGGCGATCGGGGCGGTAACCAATTACGCGGCCGGATTGCAGAAAAAAGTTTCAGGAGAGGAAGTATCCGGATTCATGCGGAAAAAGGCCGGGGATATTTCAAGACTTCTTTCTGAAATAATAATATAGCCCGGCGCCGATAAGAAAGATCATAATCGATCCCCACTGCGCTTCGGACAGGGTAAAAAGATATTTTTGGTTGACGCGGATGAATTCGATCAGAAAACGATAAATGCTGTACAGCATCAGGCCGGAAGAAAAGATCTGGCCGTCAAATTTCTTTTTTGAGAACATAAATATCAAAATTGCCATAATGAGCAAACCCGCTAAAGAGGCGTAAATCTGGGTGGGATGCCTCACCCCGCAAACATCCGGGAACTTAACACCCCAGGGAAGACCGGTTTCCACCCCATAACAGCAGCCGCGCAGAAAACATCCGATCCGGCCGATCGCGTATCCGAGCGCGGTCGCCGGAGCGATCGCGTCCAGCAGTTTTAACGCAGGTATCTTATTGATTCGGGACCAGATCAAAATCGCGATGATCGCGAAAGCCACCCCGCCAAAAAATACCATCCCCCCTTCCGTTATATAAAAAGCTGAAATCGGATTAGCCGTAAAATCCGTCCAGAATTCAAGCACATAGAACGCCCTTGCCCCAATGATCGACGAGACCAAAACAATGATCGCCAGGTCAAAGATGCGCTCCGGAATGATTCCGTTTTTTTTGGCCAGATAGGTTGAAAGAAAAATACCGGCCAGAAACGCGAGCGCGACCATCATTCCGTAGGAATAGACCGTCAGCGGCCCCAGTTTAAGCAGGATCGGATGCATCTTTTCCCTCCGATTTGAAGATCAAAAGATAGATCAACAGAGCCACCCCGATATCGATCATCATGTCGGCGATATTGAACACCGGCCAAACCCTAAAATCAATAAAATCGACCACATAATGGCGGACGATACGGTCAAAGATGTTACCCAGCGATCCTCCGATGACCAGCCCCAGCGCCGTTTTCATTATTGGCGAGCTTGAGGTTTTATAATAAAAATACATGATCAGCACGATGAGCGCGATGCCGGTGTACACGAGAAAACTCTGTTTGCCGTAAAGAATGCCGAATGCCGCTCCCTGGTTCTGAACATAGGTCAAATGAATAAAGTTTCCGATCAGAGGAATGGATTGGTTAGGAGTAAAAAACCTCACGACCAGGAACTTGGTCAGCTGGTCGGTGATGAATACCATAATCGCCGTCAGGTAGAACATTAATGGATCTTGGGGGCCGACTTGGAATAAGCGTCGATCAGCTGGCCGATCCCTTCAAAATAATGGCCGACCACCGGAAAATTCACCATATTGGCGATAATACTCGAAAGTACGTAAATTACAATCCCCAGAAAAAGGGTCAACCCTAATCCCATCCCCACCCCCTGCGCCAGGCCGTTTAAGAACGTGAAAAAAATATAACGCACGGGATGGTGTTTATCCCGGCGGATGCTCTCGATCGCTTCAAGGAGCTTTTCGTCTTCCATTTATTACTCCTTCTTTACCTCCTCTTCCCTCCTTCGCCCGCCTTTGGCGAGGCTTCGTCGGGATTCTCCCCCTTAGTAAGGGGGAGAAAAAAAGAGGGGGTGAGTTAGGTCCCTTCCTGCCAGGAAGCAAGGTATTTTTCCTGCTCCGGGGTTAGTTTGTCTATTAGAATCC
>CAIYXV010000130.1 GCA_903930225.1 uncultured bacterium
AATTCGGCTGCCGGTGCTTTATATAATACGGCGGTTGGGCATAGTTCGCTCTCTAATAATACTGATGGCTATCGTAATACGGCAATCGGTAATTTTTCGCTTATATCAAATTCAACTGGCGCAGGCAATACTGCCGTTGGCAACAGCGCGGGAGCTTATGGGGCCGCCAGCAATACTACCGAAAATTACAACACATATTTAGGCTTTAGAACGGGGTTAACTGCCGCGGGATATAGTAACTCGACCGCGATTGGGGCCAATGCGATGATCGGGAAAAGTAATGCTATTATTTTGGGTGATTCGACAAATACTTCTCTGACGGTTGGCATAGGGACAAATGCCCCGCAATTTAGGCTTCATGTCTTAGGGGCGGGGACAACGACCGCCCTTATGGTAGACGGTAGTACGAGTTCGGTCGGCATAGGAACTACCAACCCAAACACATATCAGCTTAGAGTGGATTGCACCGGATCGAATTCGACAGCGATACGGGGAGCATCTGATGCGAGCAATTATGGTTATATAGGAGCTGCAACCGGGGTCGGGGTATTTGGAACGGGCACCAGCTGGGCGGGGTATTTCAGCGGAAAATTGAAAACCACGGACACCGGCGGCACAAACCATGTCTATGATATTGGCGAGCTTATACCGTGCGGAAGCGGCGTCGAAAACGCGGATGTGGTCATCGTAAATCCCCTGAAATACCGCGAGGCCATAAAATGCGCCTCGGATAATGACCCTAAAGTGATCGGCATAATTTCCGATAGCCCGCAGTTCTCAATAGGGGATATGGATCAAGCGAATAAAAAGAATCCAGGGAAGAATTTTAGATTTATAGCTCTTGCCGGCCAGGTGCAGTGCAAGGTTTCGACAAAGAATGGCATGATAAATCCGGGGGACCTTCTAACCACATCGGATATCCCCGGCCATGCGATGAAGGCGACCGGAGCGGGCTCCATTGTCGCCAAAGCTCTCCAAAAATTTGACGGCTCAAAAGGGAACACGGGCAAGATCCTTGCTTTTGTCAGCGTAGGGTTTTCAAACAATGATCCTCAAACGGCCAAAGCATCGCAGAGTGAAATACAGGAACTTAAGTCCCGACTCAAGGCGGTCGAGGAGAAATTAGCTAAATAGAAGCAAGTTTAAAGACCTTATCCTGATCCTAAAAGGGGGAAGAATATGAAAAAAGCAATTATCGGGTTATTTATTCTGATGAATTTTGCTATGCCTCAAGCTTGGGCGGCTGATGTAAACGTTATACTGGACAGCAGCGATGGAAGCACCGGAATGGTGATAAAAAATAGCAATCTGGCATCGGTGGCGACATATGACAGCGCCGGTGCGATCGCGGCAAGAACCGTGTACGGATCGGGCCAAACTTATAATCTGGGGGCAGGCGCAAAATTCCTATGGTATCCCAAAAAAGCGGCGTTCCGGGCCGGGAACACGACCGGGGCGGAATGGAATGACGCAAGCATCGGAGGAGTTTCGGCGGCATTCGGGAATAATACGGTGGCGACCGGCGGCTATTCGCTTGCGACCGGCGCCGGAACCACCGCCAGCGGGAACTATTCGACCGCATTGGGATTTTCTACGGTTGCAAGCAGTGATGATGCTGTTTCTATGGGATCCTCAACGACTGCCAGCGGACCGGGATCGGTTGCGCTTGGATATAATATTAATAACTCTACCCCCTATTCTTTGGGCATTGGTTACAGCGGTTCAGGTGTTGGGAAGCCCTCTATTTTGCTTTCCGGGGAAGGGAACAGTTATTTTAATTCGAATGCCGGGAGCCTCAATATCGGCACCAAAGACGCCTTAGCCCTGATAAGGTGCAGTGTATGGGCTCCAAGTTCGGGAGGGGCGATAATAGGTTTCACCAATACGCAGTGTTATGGAGCGCTTGGATTCCCATCTTACGGGGTATACGCAAATACTACTCAAGGCGGGTATGGGGTGTACTCCGATGCAAGCGGCCCGTCAGCTGTTGGTGTTTATGGGAAAGGGGCCCTGACGGGCGTGGAGGGATATAATAATAGTAGCGGGGGGACCGCTGTAAAAGCCACTCAGAGCGGCGCAGGGTTTGCGCTCCAGTCGACGGGAGGAGTGAATTATTTGGACGGGGATACTGGGATCGGGACTTCAAATCCCGCCAATTATAAGCTGCATGTGACAGACACTCTCGCTAGCGGATTTGTGGCGATATTTGAGAACCTTGACACAGGCACAAACGGAGATGGCATAAGAATTCAGATCGGGCCGACTGCCAATCCAGGGGCAGGGAATCACTTTATTTCTTTTCGCGACGGCGATGGGACCGAGATCGGATCGGTAAAAGGGACAGGGGCGGCCTCGGTGAATTATTCGACCGTCGGCGGCGATTATGCCGAATATTTTGACGCCGAGGAAGATGTCCCGCCCGGAGGCCTGGTCGGCTTGAACCTATTGTCCGGAAAAGCGAGAGCCTTAAGAGAAGGAGACCCGCTTATGGGAATTGTTTCGATCGCTCCCGGCTTTACCGGCAACACATATAATTCTGACTCTAATAAAAAGAAAGTCCTTATCGCGCTGGTTGGGCAGGTTGACATTAAGGATTTGCACAAGATAAAGACCGATAACGGCGTTGTCAAGACAACTGATGGGCAAAAAATCGGCTATCTTTTGGCTAACGGGAAAGTATTCATTAAGTATTAATCACTGGGAGTCATAATCGTAAAGCTTTATTCGCAGGCAATATTAATCATTCTTTCAACTGTGATATAATACTACTAGAATAATAGGGGGCATTATGAAAAAACTATTTATTTCCGCTCTTTTTGTCTTATTTATTTCTTCTGTAGTATTAGCCGCGAATGTAGAGGTAAAACTGGACAGTTCTAACGGCACCTCCGGATTATTAATAAGGAATTCATTGTTGAACACCGTCGCCGCATTTGATTCATACGGGAATTTGACCGCCGCAAAGGGATTGTTTCAGGTCAGTGAAGGAAACCAGCAATTCGTGATCTATAACAATCCGGGGGATTTCAACGCGATGAACTATGCCGGGGATCGGAATGAAATGCTGTTTGGCGAATACGGAGCGGGAAGTTTTAGGGTCGGCATCCGGACCACAGAAGCGTATGCAACGCTCCAAGTGCACAATCCCGATGATACGACGACCAAATGGGCCATATTAGCGATGCAACCGAAATTGGCCAATAATAATTACACTCAGATACTGCTGGGGAAACATACTTCAACGAACAATGCGGCGACCATCAGCTTTGTTCCCAACGCGACCGCGGCTAGATCCTCTTTAAGGCTGGGGCTCTATAATTCTTCGGATACTTTGTCTTTAAATGGCAATGGATATGTTGGCATAGGTACAGGCGAATCCAACGCGCCCTTAGAGATAAAAGGAGCGCAGTCATGGATGGACCTGACGACATCAAATAACACTAACGGATCGGTGCTGCAGTTGATCAATCTAAAGCCCGGACTGGGGCCTACCGACTTTCTTGGAGCGATAAATTGGGGAGCTGGTTACTCCGCCGGGATCGGCCAGATCGGATATTTGAACGGGGGAGCGATGACATTTACTACCGGAGGACGGAACATGATGAATATAGATACGGTAGGGGTAGGAATCGGGACTTACCCATCGACTGCTTCATTGGAAGTCCATTCGAATCAGGGCAACAATGCGATAATGGGGCTTTATGGGCCCAGCACCGGCGGTCATTTACAGAATCTCGGGCAGCTCGGCGAGGCAGACAGAGGAGTATACGCACAGGGCGAACCGTATGGTCTTTACGCTTATGGTTATACATACGGAGTTTACGGATACGCCTCAAACGGATATGGAGTTTATGGCCACGGGTCAACATATGGGGTATACGCGGAGGGCGCATCAATCGCAGCTGTATATGCTTCTGGCAAATTGGTGGGGACGGGAGGGGTCCAATTTACAGGGATTGGATCGGGAACGGGAACCACTCTGATCGTCGATGGCAGCGGGAATGTGCTTAAATCCACCTCGAGCAGAAGATATAAACACGATATAAAAGAATACGATTCCGATATTTCAAAGCTGGGAAAGCTCACACCGGTTAAATTTAAATGGAATCCAAACACCGGGTCCCCCAACCAGGAGGATTTCGGGCTGATCGCGGAGGATGTATATAAAATATTCCCGGAATTGGTAGGATTGGACAAAGCGGGCCGGCCCGATTCGGTAAAATACGATAAACTTTCGGTGATACTGCTGAAGGGGTATCAGGAAAAGGTCAAAGAGATAGATGCTTTGAAAGAAAAGAATGAAAATCTCGAGTCCCGCCTCAAGGCGCTGGAAGAGAAGATAGGGGCAAGGGGCAAGTAGCAAGGTCCGAAGGACTCCGAGAGTCTTCGGACTCCTCGGAGGTCAAGAGGGAAATGGGGGAAGGTTTTCGGGATCTAATTGTCTGGCGGAAGGCGTATAGTTTTGCTCTTGATATTTATAAGATATCAAAGCATTTCCCCAAAGATGAGAATTACGGGATAACTTCAAGAAACCGGCAGATTATTAACGGGATTGATCAATTCGTTAATTAAATAGTATTTTTCTGGACCCTTGCCCCATGACCCTAGCCCCTTTTCCCCAATCCCGCTTGCCCGCCTTTGGAGGGCCTCAAGGCGCTGGAAGCTAAAATAGGCCGATAAAAGTACATGTTTTTCTTTCCCCGGCCATGTTATAATACTGCGCTAAGGGAGACTTTATGAAAAAACTATTTATTTCCGCTCTTTTTGTCTTATTTATTTCTTCTATTGTATTAGCCGCGAATGTGGACGTAAAACTGGACACTCTTAATGGCAGCAGCGCTTTGGTCATAAAGAACAGGAACGGAGTTGAGCAAAGCAGAATCGATTCGTTGGGCAGATTGGGGATCGGTGTCACTAGCCCAAACGCGCTGCTTGATGTTGGCTATGACGGTAATAATATTATTACCCCCAGAGGGTCCAAGAGCATTTTAGTGGAGCACGATGGAGGAGACGGATATATTGAAACTTTTTCTAATGACGGATCAGAAGGGCTGATCCTGCGCGGCGACGACAGCGGAGATCAAGGCATGGTAAGGCAAACAGCAGGATTGCCAGGCGGGTATACAAATGGATGGCCTCAAGGACTTCACATTTTTACCTCAAACGTTAATGACCCGATCATGTTTAAAACAAATACAATTGAAAGGATGCGGATCAAAAGTAATGGCTATATCGGCATCGGGACGTCGGGCCCGCAAGCCCCATTAGAGATCTACTCCTCCGAGGCTTCTACTATGTGGAACCTTGTGATCAAACAACCGAACTTAGCAAACAATAATTACGAGCGGATCCTTTTGGGAAGAAGTTTTTCACCAAATGACTCGGCAACGATCAGCTATGTCCCTAACGCGACTCTGGCCAAATCGACATTAAGGCTTGGTCTTTATAATTCGCCTGATACACTGGCGATAAACGGTAATGGGAATGTCGGGATCGGATCATCTGAACCGCAAGTTATGCTTGACCTATATTCAAGTTCTGGCAACAATAGAAACCTGGCAAGATTTAGAACAACAACCACCGGGTTTGCGGCCAGGGTATTTATTGAGGATGACGATTACAATCCTAATGCCGGATTGGTATTAAGTAGAAATGGCGCCGAAACTTGGACTTTATATACAAATAATCCACTTTATCCAACTATATCTAACGCTGATTTTGCTATTTATAATGGGCAAACTTCCACAAATTCATTGGTGATTAAAGGCAATTCTAATAATGTCGGCATCGGGACGATAAGCCCAACTGCGACCCTTGATGTCTATGCCAGTCAAAACACCGCCGGGAAATTTCGGTGCGCTTCCAACAGCGGCATCGGCGTATCGGGCAAGGCGGGAAACGGTTCGGGGGCAGGGGTGTCATACGGAGGTTCATTTGAATCTAATTCTCAAAGCGGATATGGCGTATATGGATTGGCATCGTCGACCACGGGCTCCAATACGGGAGTTTGGGGAAACTCGAATGGTGATTCAGGAGTGGGCGTAACCGGGAGCAGCAATGGGGCGAATGGGATCGGAGTGTCCGCTCAGGGACAAAAATATGCAATCGATGCATACACCAGCAATCCTAGCGGGTATGCGATCCATGCGGTCCATAATGCAAGCGGCTATGCCATTTGGGCTCAGGGGGACAAGGATTATTTCAGCGGTTATGTAGGCATTGGCGTTACCAACCCAGCCTGGCCTTTGCACATACAAGCGACGCGAGCAATCGCCTTATTAGACACTACGGGCAGTGCCAGCGGCGGAACGGTTCTCGAGCTGAGGAATTCTTATTCTTCGCCGTCAAATTATCTCGGAGCGATAAATTTCAATAATGCGGCGTTGACATACCCGGGGCAGATAGGATACCTCGTATCGGACAATATGACATTCAGAATAGCGGGCAATGAAAGGATGAGGATCAATTCAACCGGCAATGTGGGGATCGGTACGACTGATCCAGCCTACAAGCTTCATGTTGACAGCGGAGCGAGCGTGGCGGCTCTCCATGCCCAATATAACAGCAATTCATATGTTGATCTGGCATATTCACAATATCAGGGAGTTAACGTTTATAATAATAATTCATCCGGTACCAGCATATATGGGAACCAGGCAAATGCGAGCGGGTTCTGCGTTTACGCTGACGGGGGCAAAAATTATTTCGGCACAAAAGTCGGCATCGGCCAGAATTTCCCGGCTAATAAACTTGATGTCTCCGGTTCGGCGGCGATCGGGGCGGATTTCGGATACTCTGGAACAGCCGCGCCTGCCAACGGACTGCTGGTGGAAGGCAGGGTGGGAGTGGGTTTATCGAACCCCAGTTACAAACTGGACGTGGTTGATACTAGATATAATAGTTATGTCGCAAAATTCAAAAATCTTGATACAAGTGCTGCTTCAAGAGGGATTATAATCCAATTAGGCGTAGCAAGCAATCTTTCAACCGAGAATGAATTTATTCAATTTATTAATACAGATGCGTCTTTTGGCGGCAGCGTAACGGGCAACGGGGGCGCAGGGATCCAATATAATACTGCCGGATCCGACTACGCGGAATATTTTGTATCTGAAAAGAAATTGGAAAAAGACACACTGGTCGGATTAAACCCTGAAACCGGCAAGGTAAGGGCGTGGGAGAAGGGCGATCCGTTCATCGGGGTCGTTTCGAGCAATCCGGGGTTTGTTGGTAACAAGAAAATCGGAGGACCCAAGGACTTTGATGTTCTAGTCGCTTTATTGGGCCAGGTAAATATTAAGGATAAAGACAAAATTTCTATCAATGGCTCGCTGGTCAAGACGATAGATGGGCAAAAGATAGGTTACAAACTGTCCGATGGACGTATATTGATCGGACGATAAAACACTGTCAGGTAATTGTGTAAAAGTCGGCTAAACTGTAATCAGTCTGATAATCTCATAAGCCGGCTCTTCGTAGGGATGCGCTTTTTTCATGGCACGGACCGCTTTTTTAAGTAAGTTCTTTGGTACAACTGCTTCAAGCCTTGCTTCCTTGACCATCTCCAGCTTCCCGATCTTTCCTTTGAATGGCTTTGCGCCTTTTAACGGCCGATAGGTCCCGATCCCTTCGGTCGTGAAAGTGCAGTGATCGTAATTGCCGATCCGGCCGGCCCCCGCCTCGCAGATTGCGTTTCTGACTTTTTCAAGATGAGATTTTGGGATGAAGACGATGAGCTTGTACATGGAGATATTCTAACATAATAAAGAGATGAAGGTTTATTGGTGAATTATGGATAAAATCACAAGCGCCAAATCACAAATAGCAAACAATTCCAAAATATCAAGATTTAAATTTTAAAAATACCAAATCCTATTGCTTTGATATTTGAATATTTGAGCTTTGGTATTGTTTGGTATTTGCGGTTTGTGATTTGGAATTTATATTTAAACTTTAAACATGCTGGATTTAAGGATGATAGCACTTAATATTTTAATAAGTTCAGTGGATTCCTGGATTAGCGCGAATTTCTCGCTTTCCTGCTTATTATCCGGGCTGGTTAGTTGCAGACAGTATCTGCTTTCCCGTGCTTCTTTTCGAGATATTTTTACCCTCATTGCGAAGTCTTTTTTACTCAAAGCTTCATTTGCCTCAATATAATTAGCGCCAATTGATCCTGCCGCCCTTACCAGTTGTTTCCCATTCTGAAGGTTCGAAATGGTTCTTGGGAGATTATTAACATAACTATTTGTCCTTCCTGCATAATTTAGCGTCCTTTCTTCCAGGTCGTATCGTTTTGACCCTTGAATATTAGTATTTTGGTATTGTTTGATATTTGGCTCTTGTGATTTGAGATTTAATTCCCTAGACATATACAATGCTCCTTACTGTTTTCAATTTATAACTAAGCAATTTATATGCCAAAAAAAGGTCCAAATATGAGCAAATCTGACGAAAATTAAAGTAAATGTCTAAATTCGCGTCAAAAAAGGTCAAATGCTGACCATCTTTACTGGCATATCAATTGCTCGCTAATGAGACATGTCGGAAAATGTGATCGGCATTCTGGATAAATTGATAGATGACGCGGTTAAATCGGGGGCGTCGGATATACACATCGAACCGCGAGAAGAATACGTGAGGATCAGATGCCGGGTTGATGGCCTTTTAGAGGACATTGAAACTATCCCCAAATCAATGCAGGCGGCAGTGATATCGCGGATAAAAGTTATGGTAAATCTGGATATCGCCGAATCCCGCGTGCCACAAGATGGCCGGGCGAATATAAAATCTGGCAAGAATGACTACGATCTTCGGGTCTCGACCATGCCGACGATCCATGGCGAAAAGGTCGTTATCAGATTGCTGGAGCGGAAAAAAGCGTTGCTCAAGCTGGATGACCTGGGAATGGGCGCGGAAGATATTATGGCTTACCGGCGGATGATATCTAAAAAGAACGGAATAATACTGATAACCGGACCGACCGGATCGGGCAAGACCACGACGCTTTACGCCACGCTAAAAGAATTGAACTGCCGGGAAAATAACATAATGACCATTGAAGACCCGGTCGAATACCAGCTCCCCGGCATAAATCAGGTACAGGTCAATCAAAAAACCGGCCTGACTTTTGCCCGCGTTCTCCGTTCGACCCTTCGGCAGGACCCGGACATCATCATGGTAGGGGAGATCCGTGACCTGGAGACGGCGAGGATCGCGATCCAGGCGGCGCTTACCGGCCATCTGGTGTTTGCGACGCTGCATACCCGGGACGCCCATCAATCGGTGATCAGGCTGTGCGAAATGGGGATCGAGGAATATCTAGTCAAGGATTGCATGGTCGGAGCGGTCGCGCAGAGACTGGTCCGGATTAAACCGTCCGGACGAAGAGCGATCTTTGAGATCATGAACGGCTATCAGCCGCAGGAAGGGATGAGAAGATTGAAAGAGAAAGCGTTGGAACTGATAAAAAATGGGATAACCACAAATGAAGAGATCGAAAGGGCGATCTGTTTTGATTAATGTCCGCCCCCGCCAGCCCCGCCACCCGCGCCCCCTCCGCCGCTGCTTGCCCCTCCACTGCCCGACGATGTTCCCTGCGCGGATCCGCCGGTTGGAAGGCCAAAGGTTGCCATCATGAATATGGCCGTACCTACGATCTTGTCGAATATCCTGGGGATCATGTTTTCCATGGTGATCACCTGGCAGCGATGGCATTTGGAGCAGATCTTGAATTTCATTTTGGTCGGGGAGCAGTTCTCGGTTTTGTAGAAGATGCATTGTAGCCCTTCCGCGGTCTTTGGCGTGAGCGGTTTTTTGGGATTTATCTCATCCAGTATTACTGTTTCAATTTCCATATATTTTAGGCCTAACCACCATGCCTCTATCTCGTCTTGCCAAAAGGATAATTTCAAGTTATTCTTTAGGCATGAAGGTAGTAAGATCAGTAATATTTTATGCGATCGTTGTCGTGACTTTTATCATCGGAACGCTGATCACTATCCCGATCGTCTGGTTCAGCCGGAATAAGATACGAACCTACCAGACCTCCGCTCGCATCTGGGCGAGGATGCTTGCCCGAGTTTCTATGATCCCGGTAACGCTCGAGGGGCTCGAGAATTTCCCAAAAGACGAGGCGCTGGTGATGGTGTCAAACCACCAGGGAGCGGCGGATATATTGATCCTGCTGGCGTATTTGCCGTGCTATTTTCGGTTTATAATCAAAAAAGAACTTTTTAAAATACCGTTTTTCGGCTGGTACTTGAGGAAAGCGGGATATATTTCGGTGGACCGAGGGGCGGGAGAAAAAGCGCATAAGTTTATGTCTTCGGCCGAAGGAGTGCTCGCGTCGGGCGAAGGCATTCTGGTATTCCCAGAAGGGACAAGGACAAGAGACGGGAACATCCAGCCGTTCAAGCGCGGCAGCCTGTTGCTGGCGTTCAAGGCAAAAAAGCGGGTCCTGCCGATCGCGGTAGCTGGCAGTTTCAATATTCTTCCGCCAAAAAGTGTTTTTTACAACCTGGTCCCGATCAAGATCAAGATCGGCAAACCGGTATCGCTTGATAAATACGGGACAAAGTATGAGCAGGCGCTCGTGGAGATCCACGATCTGGTCAAAGGGATGCTTGAAGCGCCTCACTAAGGCTGGATACCGCTGCTAGTTCGATCTTGGCTTTCTTTATTTGCGGAGCGTTCCCCTTCGGTATGATTATTTTGGCGAACCCGAGCTTTTCGGCCTCTGCCACGCGCGCCTCGATCAGGTCGACCGCCCTTATTTCCCCCGCCAGTCCGATCTCTCCCACCAATACTGTTTTTTGGTCGACCGGTTTGTTCTTGTGGCAGGAAGCGATCGCCACCGCGATGGGAAGGTCGCAGGCGGGTTCCTGCACCCTGATGCCGCCGGCGACATTAATATAGATATCTTCCGCTCCTAACTTAAGATTTATCCTTCTTTCAAGCACGGCGATGATTATGGAAGCGCGGTTGTAGTCGACGCCGACCGCCGTTCGGCGGGGGATCGCCATTCCGGTATGCGAAGTCAGCGCCTGGATCTCGAGCAGGAGCGGGCGGGTCCCCTCGATCGTGGCGGTCACGACCGAACCGCTCTGGCCGGAAGAACGCTCGGAGAGGAACATCTGCGACGGGTTCGCTACCGCGGTCAATCCCTGCTCTTTCATCTCAAATATCCCGACCTCGTTTAGTGATCCGAAACGGTTCTTGACGCCGCGCAATATCCGGAACTGCTTGTGCATGTCCCCTTCAAAATACAGGACCGTGTCAACGATATGCTCTAGGATCCGCGGCCCGGCGATCGATCCTTCTTTTGTGACATGGCCGACGATGAAGATCGGGACATGTGTTTCTTTGGCGATCCGGGTGAGATAGGCCGCGCATTCCCTTACCTGGGAGACCGACCCGGGCGCGGCCGGAATATCGCCGCGGTACATAGTTTGAATGGAATCGATGACCAGCAGGCAGGGTTTAGATCCCGCGACCGTTTTTTCGATCAGGAATAGATCGGTTTCCGGAAGGACGCTTAAGTCTTTTGAAAGCGTCCCGATCCGCTCCGCGCGCATCCTGATCTGGCGCGCCGACTCTTCTCCCGAAACGTAAAGCACCGGACCTTTAGCCAGATTCGCGACCTGAAGCATTAGGGTAGATTTGCCGATGCCCGGATCGCCGCCGACCAGGATCACCGAGCCCGGCACGATCCCTCCGCCCAGCACCCGGTCAAGCTCCGGGATGCCGCTTGTCATTCGATCTTCTTTATTATAATCGATCTTCGTGATCAGCTGTGGTTGTTGAGGTTTGTAATTTTGAGATTGTAATTTATTTCGGATTTCTGACTTAGGATTTAGGATTTTCTCTTCAACCAGGGAGTTCCAGGCCCCGCAGGCCGAGCATTGGCCGGACCAGCGCGGATAATCGTTCCCGCACTCCTGGCAGAAAAAACGGACCTCAGCTTTTGAGGGCATTTTCCTTGGCCGGCTTGGATCGGAAACCCTTTTTCCCGGTGAAGACCAGAACGTCTTTTTTAAGGTCGGCCTTGATCTGATAGCCGGGGGTGAACTTTCCCCTTAAAACATCTTCCGAAAGCGGGTCCTCGATAAAATCCTCGATCGTTCTCCGTAAAGGGCGCGCGCCGAATTTGGGGTCGTACCCTTTTTCGACCAGAAATTCCGAAACCTTCTTGGTGATGACCAGCGAGAGGTCCTTTTCAGACAGGCGGTGATTGAGGTCTTTTATCATTATATCCACGATCTGGCCCAGGTCCTCTTTGGAAAGCGGACGGAAGATCACGGTCTCGTCGATCCGGTTCAGAAATTCCGGCCGGAAGGTCTTTTTGATCTCTTCCAGGATCTTTTCCTTCATCCGGTCGTAGCTGGCGAGGGCGTCGTTCCGGGTGACAAAGCCGATACCGGTCTCTTTTTTTATCAGATCGGCGCCGACATTGCTGGTCATGATGATGACGGTGTTCTTAAAGTCAACTTTCCGCCCCTGCGCGTCGGTGGCGTGGCCATCGTCAAGGATCTGGAGGAGGGTATTCAAAACATCCTGATGCGCTTTTTCCACTTCATCAAAAAGAACGACCGAATGCGGGCGGCGCCGGACCGGCTCGGTCAGCTGGCCGCCTTCGCCGAATCCCACGTAGCCGGGAGGGGAGCCGAGCATCCGGGAAACCGTGTGCGATTCCAGGTATTCGGACATGTCGATCCTCACCATCGCGTCCATATCGCCAAAAAGGAATTCTGCCAGCCGCTTGGCGAGCTCGGTCTTGCCGACCCCGGACGGACCGAGGAAAATGAACGAGCCGATGGGGCGGCGGGGGTCCTTCAGGCCGGCGCGGGCGCGGCGGATCGATTTCGCGATCAGTTTTATCGCTTCGTCCTGCCCGATCACTAACTTTTTAAGCTCGTCCTCCATTTTGAGGAGCCGTTCGGTTTCTTCAGAGGTAAGCTGGGTCACCGGCACGCCGGTCCAGGCGGAAACCACCTCCGCGATCGTTTCCTGGTCAACGATCGGCAGGTTCTCATAGTTAATTTTTATTTTGCCCGCGGCCGCTTCATATTTCTTTCTGGTTTCCTCTTCGAGGTCCCTCAATTTAGCCGCGTTCTCGAATTCCTGCCCATTGATGGCCGATTCCTTTTCGGCCTTGATCTTTTCCAGCTCGCGGGTGATCTCCACCAGTTCCGGCGGCGCGGTCTGCGATTTGAGCATAACGCGGCTGCTTGCCTCATCGATCAGGTCGATCGCCTTATCGGGCAGGCGGCGGTCCGAGATATACCGTTCGGATAACCGGGCCGCGGCGACCAGCGCCTCATCCGTTATCCTTACCTTATGAAAATCTTCATACCGGCTCTTCAGACCTTTGAGGATGTCGATGGTTTCCTGGGCGTTAGGCTCCGATACCATTACCGATTGGAACCTCCGCTCCAGCGCCGGATCGGATTCGATCTTTTTACGGTATTCGTCAAGCGTGGTCGCGCCGATACACTGGATCTCGCCGCGGGATAACGCCGGTTTTAAGATGTTGGCCGCATCCATCGCGCCTTCAGCCGCGCCGGCGCCGATCAGGGTATGCAGTTCATCGATGAAAACGACCACTTTTCTTGCTTTTCTGACTTCTTCGATCGCCTTTTTTAATCTTTCCTCAAACTCGCCGCGGTAGCGCGTACCGGCGATCATCAGACCCAGGTCGAGCGTCACCACTCTTTGGTCGAGCAGGATCGGAGGCACGTTTCCCGCAATGATCCTCTGCGCCAGCCCTTCCACGATCGCGGTCTTTCCCACGCCCGCTTCGCCGATCAGCACCGGGTTGTTCTTCTTGCGGCGGGAAAGGATCTGAATGACCCGCTCGATCTCTTTCCCCCTGCCCATCACCGGATCCAGCTTGCGGTCGCGGGCGAGTTTGGTCAGGTCCCGGCTGAACTGGTCGAGGGTGGGGGTGGTGGAGCGGGGAGGGTATTTTTTCTCCACGGAGGATTCCTCGCCCATCATAGAGATTAAACGGGTCTTGGCTGAGGCAGAGGTGATGCCGAAATCGGAAAGTATCTTATTGCAGAGGCCCGATCCTTCGCGCAGGATCGAGAGGAAAAGATGCTCGACCCCGATATAGTTGTGGCCCAGCCCGCGGGCTTCTTCCCAGGCCAGTTCGATGACCTTCTTGACCTGCGGAGAAAAGGGGATCTCGATCGCCGGAAGGTCCTCCTTCGCGCCGGTCGATTCATGCTCGATCCGGTCCTTCATTTCTGACGGGGATACGCGAAAATACTCCAGAAGCTTGGTTATCGCCTGCTCATTCTCGCGGAGCATCCCCAGGATCAGGTGCTCCGAGGCAACCTGGCCCGCGGACAGCCGCTTGGCCTCTTCCTGGGAGGCCATGATAACCCGTATGGCGCGTTCGCTAAACCGTTCAAACATATGCCGGCATTATAATCGTTAATACAAGTTTTATCAACCAGGATGCGATATATAGGATGGAGACAAACCATGGCAATCGACATCAAAAAGATCATTGAAGGGACGCTGAAAATCGAGCCCCCCAAACCGAGCGGGGTTTGCCGGATCGAATTACCCGACGGCGGTATAATGGAAGTCAGGACCGGAGGGAACATCGATCTGGGTGACGGCACGGATATAAAGATCGCTGAAGCCAATTATCGGTTGGGCGATTTTGAAGAGAATTATCACAACTATTTTATGCGGGACAAAGCTAAACCTGGTCCATCCTCTGGGGTAAAGTAATAATAAAGGTCGTTCCTTTCCCGCTCCGGCTTTTAACTTTTATGCTGCCTTTGTGTAACTCGATTATCCCCAAGGTTATCGGAAGACCCATGCCCGTGCCTTTCATTTTTGTAGTATAAAAAGGATCGAACAGGCTCTTTATTTTTTCCGAATCGATGCCCGGCCCGGTATCCGTGATCTCGATAAAAATGACCGGGATCGGCTGCGGCTGCTCTTCCTCCGCCTCCCAGACGATCTCGCCCTTTTCCGTCTCCACCCCGGTGCGCGAAGGCCGGCCGATCCTGACCACTTCGCCGACATCGGTCTTTATGGTGAGCTCTCCGCCCTTGGTTTCCTCCATGGCCTGGATCGCATTAAGTAGGATGTTGACGAACGCCTGCGAAAGCTGCTGGGCGTCGCCGGTGATCTCGGGCAGTTCGGCCAGCTTGGTGGTGACGTGGATATTATTTTTTTTGCACTCGCTTTCAAACAGCATCATAATCTCGTCGAGAATGCTGTTGACGTTGATCTTGGTCAGTTCCGGCTTGGCCGGACGGCCGAACTTGAGCAAGCTTTCGGCGATCTTGTTGATGCGCTCGATCTCGTTGGGCACGATCTGCGCGAACTTAGTCCGGAACTCGGGATCATCCCATTTTTGCTGGATCAGCTGGCTGAAGGTGCGGAGGGAGACCAGCGGATTCTTGATCTCGTGCGCCATTCCCGCGGCCATGGTGCCGAGCGAGGCGAGCTTCTCGGAAAGGATCAGCCGCTCCTGGCTGTCTTTCAGGTCCTTGGTCATTTTATTAAAAGCTATGGCCAGCAAACCGATCTCATCGGCGGCGTCGATGTTGATGCGATGGTTGAGGTCTCCCTTGGAAACCGCTTCAGCTCCTCTGATGAGCTGTCTGATCGATCGTTCAATGCTCTGGGCAAAAAAGATCCCGGTCAATACCGTGAGGATAATACCGGCGATCGCGAACAGCAGGGAATTGGTCTCCAAGAGGCGCATTTGCGCGTATGCCTGCCGCAGCGGCTCTTCGACGATCACCGCTCCGCCGAATTTCCTTATTGGGGCGTAGGCGCCGGCGTTCTCCTGGCCGAACTCGTCGGGCGGGAACTGCCCGCCGCCGGTCTTGCCGGAAAGGGCAAGCGCTACTGGGATGCGTACGAGCGCGCTGGTACCGGTCTGCGGCTGGTCCTTATGGGCAACGATCACCCCTTTCTTATCGACCACATATACTATCCGCCCACCGACCGACTTTTCGCTGACCATTTTCTGTACCGCGGCCTGGTCAAAATTCGGGAGCTCTTCGATCTTGCTCGAAATGCTTTGCGCTATTTCTTTGTAATTATTGATGATCGAGGTCTGAAGCGCCTGCTTGCTTAAGGTCAGGGTGACAAGCGTGGTTATCCCGAACAATACCACGATCAAAAGGACAAAAATAAAGATGAGCTTGAAGAGAATGCGCGAACGGAAGAACCCGAGCGGCCGCTCCGCGTATATGGAAGCGGGCGGGATCACCTCGGAAAGATAAACGCCCAGCGCGCCGAACAGGATCGCCGCCCAGGAGAGTACCAGGTAAAGGTTGTCCCCCAGATTTACATAGAACATGGTCAGGATATATGCGGATATGAAAAGCAGGCAGGAAGCGGAGAAAAGAAGGGAAAGGACCCTTTTGTGTTTTACCTCAAAGAAAGAGCGGATAAAGATCATGATTCCGGCAAAACCCCAAAGGGCGGAAAAGACCGGCCTAGAGAGCGCGGGAATGCTGCCGAAGGTTACCAGTGGTTCCAGCACATCGGAGCGGTAATTGAGGGTAGTGCCGGAGTCGGGGGTCGCGATGACGCGCCCGATCATAAAGATCACGGGCAGCGCGAGCAGCGCCATCAGCCAGTTGAGCTTCAGGCCGAATTTATTTTTCAGGAATACCAATATAAAATATGAACCGATCAGCAGGCTGATCTCGATCAGCTTCTGCAATAAGATCAGGTCGGACGGCTTGCGGTCCAGATCATAGAAGATCTGCGACAACACGGTCAGGATCGTGAACAGCGAGAAGCAGAGAAAGATCAAGGAAAGCGAAAGGTCCTTCCAGTTCCTCTCCTCAAGGAATTTCTTGAAAAAAGTATAGATCCCGGACAGCAGCACCCCGGAAGCGAAGATTTCCGTAAAGATGCCGAGGAACGCCAGGGTGGTAATCATATTGCTATTGCACCTCTAGCTCAATTATGCCCGAAGTCTCGCCGCCTGCCAAGTTGGTTATTTTAACCGGGAGCCGCTTCACCCCGGACGAGACGCTGCTCGCGATTATCACGTTCTGGGAGAAGAAATCATCCTTGACGAACGGAAGTTTGATCTTGTCGCCGCCGATGTCTTTCAGGTCAACTTCAACTCCGGAGATGTCCTCGATGCGGCCCGGATTTTCCACCCGTACCGTCATCACGACGTAGCTGCCGGCGGTCACCTTGTCGGGCGTCGCGGTAGCGGAAAGCAGATCCGGGTTCGTTTCCACGTTCAGCGAGGTTTTGGAGATGGCGATCCAGCCCTTTTTATTGGCGGCGGTGACCGGGATCTCCTTGTCGCCCAACGGTACGTCTGGATTGACGGTCGTCTGGAGGGTATAAACCCCGTCCCCGGCGATCTGGTCGCCCCACAATCCATTGTCAACCATGATGGCATTGGCCAGCCGCCCGACGCCGCTCAAATCGGCTTTTACCCCGCTTATGTCCTTGGACCCTCCGGGATCCTGGACCGCGGCCGAGACCTCGATGATAGTGCGGCCGTCCGGCGGGATCTTCTTCGGTACCGCCTTGATCCAATTGATCATGGGCATCAGGCGGACCCGGTTGATCTTGGTGATGTCATAGCCCACGTTCCAGTTAAGCATTTGCGATTCTTTTTTCTTGACCGCCTGGCTCTTGGACAGAAGAGTTATGGCTTCCGACCTTGTCATTGCCTTATCCGCGAACGCGGCCGCCCCAGAGAGCGCCATTATGATGATATTCAATGTGATCAGTAGTTTAAGCTTTTTCATCTGATCACTCCGAATTTCTTGAAGATCTCTTCGCCCTCGGCGGCCGTGATGGTCGCGTTGGGGCGGAAAGTCCGGTCGGGGAAGGCTTTGATGAGCCCGCGGTCGACCGCGACTTTTATGTAAACGGCCAGCGGGTGCTCTTTGGGAACATCAACGAACGGATCGCGCGTTATTCTCGGCAACGGATAATTTGCGGCCTTGACCAGCCAGCTGCTAAGCTCGCCCCTGGTCACCGGAGCCTCGATCGAGAATGCCGCTTCCGGCGAAACCTCGACCACGCCCATGGTCACCAGCGTTTCGAGCCGGTCTTTCTTCTCGGCGATCTGGGCCTTTTCCTGTTCAAGCTGCTTTTTCTGTTCGGGGGTCTTGGCGACCTTGATCTGATTGTCGATCATTTTTTCTTCCGCCACGATCACTTTGGCCTTGCGGAAGACCTTTCTTTCGGTAGAGAGTTTGCCCCCTTCGTAGAAACTATCTACCACCAGCAGGTTTTTACCGACCCTTAACGGCACCAGCACGGAGAAATTCAGGTTCGGGTCAATATTGATCGCCTGTTCGTTCAGGTAAACCTCGACCCCCGGTTTTGCGTTACCGGAGACCAGGATGTGATCGTCATAGGTAATGAGATTGTCTTCCGGCGAAAGGCCTTTTACCGGGTCCTGGATCTTCATGGTCGCGTACTGTTTGACCGGCCGGCGCACAAAAACCCATTCTTCGGGGAAGTAGAGGATCGAAAAGTTAATCGTGTTCGAATTGGTCGCCGGGTCGGTTATGGATGCGATGTCAAAGCCCCAGGCCTCGGCTTTAATGCCCGCGCCGAAACTCACGCTTGATCTTTGCGGGCGGTTCACATAGCCGAGGCGGTAATAATAGGTACCGCTAAGCGCCCATTCGGCGCCGATATAAGTTGTGGGGGAGATCGCTTTCATGCTTTCAATGTCAAGATCAATGGTCAGTTCCTGATCTTCAACATAGAGCGGAGACCAGACATCGCCGATCACTTTCATTGACCCGCCCAGTCTAATAAAGGCCGGGGCCGCTTCCGAGATGCCGTTGTCCCACGACAGCTTTCCGCCGCTACCCATGAAGTTATTAGGAAGGAGGTTCGATCCGCTGAACCCGATCGAGGTAAAACGGTTCAGCCGGTAAAGCATTCCCAGGTCCAATTCCCAGCCCTGCGCGGTACGGTCCGTCCCGCCGGTTTCCCGGAGCGTCTGGCCGAGCAGTGTTTTTAAATTAACGCCGAAGCCCAGGTTCTGGGCGATCTTATTTTCAGAGAGAGGGGGGAGGGCGGAAAGCTTGGTGCCGGCCGAAAGGACCAGCACGCTGCTGGTGAAGTCCGCGGCTTGTCCATTCTGCATGGGGACACCAAGCGCCCCTTTTTGGACGACCGCGATACCCAGGGTCGATCCGTATCCGGTCGGATAAGCCTGGCTCGCGGAAACATTGTTCAGGTCGCGGACGTTTACGGATATTCCTTTTGCCCAGGGAAGCCCGCCGGGATTATAGAAAGCGGAATTGACGTCGTTGCTTAAGCCTATGAACGCTCCCCCCATGCCGAGCGGGCGCGATCCGGAATCGAGGCGGAATGGAGTAATGCCGATCTCAGACAGATACGCGTGGGATATGCCAGCCAGAAGAAGCAGCAAGATTATGGTGACGCGCAGCGCCTGGCGTACGATACGGATCGATCTCATCTTACCACCGTAATGCTGGCCTGGCCGGTCCCGGTCCAGCCCGATTTATCGGTCGCGGTAACGGTTATGACCTTTTCGCCGTAAGCTTCGGAAGTCGCCATGAACCTTAATGTATAAATGCCGTCGCCCTTTTTCTCATCCCCATAAGTTCCATCGTCCCTCATTTCGGCATCGGGCGGTCCTCCCAGATCAGAGATATCAGCCTTGAGCGAGAGGATATCCTCCAGCCCCTGCCGGTCAGAGACCCCGGCGGTGAGAGCGACGATCGGGTTTTCGTCGAAAATGCTGAAGCTTGACGGGTCCGCGGCTACATAAGTTATCGTCGGCGCCGTATTTATCTTGCATAGCGTTTCACTGTTATATCCATACCGGAAATCGAACAGCCATTTTTCCATCCACTTTATCCGGCCGAACCGTGAAAAAAGGATCGCGCATTCGGCCCGGGTTATTTCCCGGTTGGGCTGGAAGATCGGAACGGTCCTGGAAATACCTTTGAGCAGTCCGCTCTCTCTCGCCTTTTTTATTTCAACATAAAAAGGGTTATTCTCGGGCACGTCATAAAAGAGAGAAGGGATCTCTTTTAGGAATTTCCCGCCTTCCGCCGCATAAACGATATCGGCGGCTTCTCCTCGGGTCAGGGGTTCGTCCACGCCGAAAATATTTGGCGCGACCGGCTTCATGTAACCTTTCTGGTAGGCGATCTTTATGTAAGGCGAGCGCCAGTGTTCCTTGGGGACATCAAAGAAAACATCCTGATATTCCAAACCGACGGGAAGCCCCTTGGCTTTTACCAGCCAGGTAGCGAATTCGCCGCGGGTGACCGGCTGGCTAAGATAAAAATTGCCGTCGGGATAGCCTTCCACGATCTGCAGGGAAGCGAGCGTCAGGATCTCGTGGCGGGCCCAATGCTTCCGTTCGTCGTAGGTTATTTCGGCGTCGGGGAACGAAACCAGGCGCAGTACCCTTAAAGTTTTTTCCTGGAACTTCCCGGAATTGTCCCAGGCCTTGACCTCAACATAATTTTTACCGGGGCCCAGCAGCAATCCGCAGGAAAAAGCCCCGTCGGCGTTGATCTCGACCGGGATATCGTTTACCGTAACGCTATTTAAATTATCCCCCGAACCGGACAAGGTGATTAGATCCTGATTGGTCAGGGTTTTGTCTTTGGGCTGCTCGATATTTAAAAACGACGCGTTCCCGGAGGAACTCAGGCAGCATAAGAGAAAAAAGCAGATCAGGAAATTCCTCATTTTCGCTGTTATTTTAGCATAAACCCGTTTGTTTGCAAGGAAGCTTTTTTATGATAGAATCTAGCAACGATGTTTTTAAAAACCCTGACATTGCGCGGATTCAAGACCTTTGCCGAAAAGGTCGACTTCCAGTTTGAGTCGGAAGGCGGGATTACGGCGGTGGTGGGGCCCAACGGCTGCGGCAAGAGCAACATCGTTGATGCTTTTCGGTTCGCTCTGGGCGAAGGAAATTTCCGCGAGCTGAGAGTGAACAACCTTCCGGAAGTGATCTTTGCCGGGACCGCGGTTAGAAAATCCCTCTCCATGGCGGAAGTTTCCATCACTTTTGACAACACCAGCAGGCTCCTGCCCGTAGAATATTCCGAAGTGATGGTGAAGCGGCGCACGTTCAAGGACGGCACCTCCGAATTCTACATTAATCAGCAGGCCTGCCGCCTTAAGGACATTCGGGCCCTTTTCCTCGATACCGGAGTAAGCTGCGAATCGCTGTCGATCATCGGGCAGGGAAGGGTCGACGCCATCCTGACTTCGCGCCCCGAAGAGCGCCGGGCCTTTTTTGAAGAGGTAGCAGGGATCCATAAATACAAGACCAGAAAACTGGAGGTCGAGCGCAAGCTGATTATTTGCGAGCAAAACCTCCTTAGAATATCCGACCTCAAGGTCGAGATCGGCGAACAGGCGATAACCCTGGAATCGCAGGCGAAGAAAGCACAGGAATACAAAGAGATCCAGGCGCGTCTTAGCGAACTCGAGCTCGGGATGTTCAAGAAGCAAAGGGCCAATCTCATTCCCAAGATCGAAGAAACGGAAAAAATGATATCAGAACTGAAGCAGAGAGAGCAGGCAATAACGGACCGGACCCATAAGCTTTATGAAGAAAAGCTGAATCTCAGGGAAAAGACCCGCCGGCTCGACTCTCCGATCGAAAACACCCGCCGGACGATCGAAGAAATACGGGAGAAGATAAAGAACGAACAGAACAGCCTCCTGATCGAGCATGAAAGAACGATTTTTTCCGAAAAGAACCGGTTAAGGGACCTGGCCGAGGAGGAGCGTTTCGTCAGATTTGAGATGGGCCGGATCGGGGATTCGATAAAAGGCCTGCAGGCAAAAAAAGAAGAAGTAAAAAAGCAGATCTTGGAATGGTCCGAGTCCGATCCGTCCGAATTTATGGAACTTGCCCCTGTGATCCAGCTCTCGCTCAAAGCGATCGAACAGCTAAACGGCATCGCGCTCAGCATTTGCGGGAAAGAAGGGGTCTTGCTGCGCGCGCACGAAGAGAGCAAGGTGTTCGAACTGTTCCGCGCGGAAGCCAGGAAGATCGACGAAGAAGAGCTTTCGCTTTCCGACAGCTTAAAAGCGAGGAACGAAGAGCATGATCGCCTTAAAGAAAAAGAAGAACAGCTCAAAAAAACATTAGAACAGATCGAAAAGGCTGAGGTGACCGTCGAGAGCGAAGAAACGGGACGGTTGAAAACGCGGCTTTTGGAGCAGGAAGACGCGATGATCCGCTTGAGGGAAGAAAAAGATCGGGCGCAGAAAGCCCTGGACGATCTGGAAATGCAGCCCGCACAGGGATCACAGGATATAAGCGAGCTGATGCGGGAAGAGATCACCCTGGCCAGACTGCAGGCGGAAAGCGCACAGATCATCGAGCGCGTTCAAGCGGAATATGGACTGACCGGTGAAGAGCTTTTAGCCCAGCCGGCGGTCGCCGAGAACGTGGCAAGAAGCAGGAAGGAAGCGGAAGAAGCAAAAGCGCGCTTGAGGATGTTGGAGCCGGTCAATCTTCTGGCGATCGAGGAATATGAAAAAGTGAAAGAACGGCACACGTTCATCGAGTCTCAATACCATGACCTTTCAGCTGCCCGCGAGAACCTCCGCAGTCTGATCAATGAACTTGATCTTAAAGCCGGCCAGGATTTCAGTAAAACCCTGGAAGTGGTCACTAAGAACTTCAAGGAAATATTCGCCAGCCTGTTCGAGGGCGGCGAAGCCGAGATCGAAGTGGTCGGCAATGAAAGCATAGAGATCTCGGTCTGCCCGTCCGGAAGAAAGCTCCTCAATCTATCGCTTTTGTCGGGCGGAGAGCGTTCCTTGGCCGCGATCGCCCTCCTGCTCGCGTTCCTGAAAACCCAGCCATCGCCCCTCGTAATCCTTGACGAGGTTGATGCCGCGCTGGATGAGGCCAATGTTAACCGGTTTTCCCGGTTCATAAAGGATTTTTCCGGCAAGACCCAGATCATCGTGATCACGCATAACAAACGGACCATGGAAGCCGCGGACGTGATCTACGGGATCACCATGGAAGAACCCGGTGTCTCAAAAATGGTTTCCATGAAGCTTGAAAAAGTCGGCGCGTAAAGGCAGATCCGGAATAAATAAATTGAAGACAATCAACCATTGTATCCTAATATCCGCATTATTTTTCCTGACCTCGTGCGTTTATGCGCAAACCCCGGTCGGGCAGTGGGGGCCGTTCGGCCTGGTGGTGGGGGATGCGGCCGGACGCACCTCCCATATCAATCCCCGGATCGCGGAAGCGAAGGTTGGCGCTTACTTTACGGCGTGGGAGGATTCCCGTTCGGGCAAGTCGAATATTTACATCCAGAAGATCGGACATGACGGCACTCCACAGCTTAATGCCGACGGTCAGGCGGTTTGCAAATTCGCGGAAGACCAGACCAATCCTGAGGTTATACCCGACGGCAGCGGCGGGGCGATCATTATCTGGCAGGACAACCGCATGGGTAATTTTAATATCTATGCCCAGCGGGTGGACCAGAACGGCAATAGTTTGTGGGCCCATGACGGGGTACCGGTCTGCGAATTTCCGGCCGGCCAGTTTTTCCCTGAAGTTATAAGCGACGGCCAAGGCGGCGCGATCATTACCTGGTATGACTACCGGTCCGGCAGCGAGGATGTCTATGCCCAGCGCGTGAACGCGCAGGGGCAGCTGCTTTTTGCTCCGGAAGGAGTGGCGATCTGCAAGGCGCCGGGAACGCAATGGTTCCCTAAAATAGCGACCGACGGCCAGAATGGTGCGATCATTACCTGGATGGACCGGCGGAGCGGGAATTTTGACATTTACGCCCAGCGCATGGATTATTCGGGTAAAACCCTATGGGCCGAGGACGGCGTTCCGGTATGCGTGATGGATGGGAACCAGGAGAACGTCGAGATCATTGATGACGGAGCGAGGGGAGCGTTCATCGCCTGGAAAGATTCACGATCGACAGCGCCCGGTCTGTATTTTCAAAAGATAAACAAGGAAGGAGCATCGCTCCTGACAACTAATGGAGAAATGGTCGCGCAGGAGACCGATCTGGCCTCTTCCCTGGACCTGGCGAAGACCAGCCAGGGAGGCGCGCTGATCGTCTGGAGCGATCCTCATGCGGGGGATTCTGATGTTTATATACAGCTGATAGATGCGAGCGGTAAAATAGGATGGATAGGAGAACAACCGATCGCCCGGCTAAGAGGGCCGCAGGATAATCCCAGAATATTCGGCAACGCGCCGTACTACTTTATTGTATGGGAGGACAGACGGAAGGGCTCTCCCCAGCTTTACTGCCAGAAAATAAAGGAGAACGGCGAATTGATCCTGGCGGAGAACGGGATCCCAATCTCGGATTCGGGTGTGGAACCGATGTTGGGCGGAGCGGTTTTTTCAAATTCGGGGAATTTTATATTTGTTTACCAGGACCGCAAGAGAGGCAATAACGACATTTACGGCGGAAATGTTTCAAAAACCGGCAAACTGGACTGGCTTGGCGTGATCAACGACACATTGGGGGCGGTGGTCCACGACAACCTTGACCTGGCAGCAACCAGCGATGGCATGGTGTTCGCATTCCGGGATTTCAGGAACGGGTTCTCCAACATTTACATGCAAAAAGTTTCAAAGGCCGGCAAAGCGCTTTGGCGGGAGAACGGTATCGCCGCGGCACCGGGCATGTTCAACCAGCGAAGTCCCAAGGTGGTATCGGACGACAAAGGCGGTGCGATCGTGATCTGGGAAGATTACCGGTCAACGGTCGGCTCCAGGATATTCGCCCAGCGGATCGGGTCGGATGGCAGTGTGATCTGGGACGAAGATGGAGTTCCCCTGGCGCCAAGAGCGCCTTCGATCGATCAGATAAAACCGAATGTAGTCGAGGACGGGGCGGGCGGCGCGATCGCAGTTTATGTCGATTACCGCAGCGATCTTAATTATCAGGACATTTTTGCGCAAAGGATCGATCCGAACGGGGGAATACTGTGGGGCGGCGAAGGAAGGGCGGTAACGACCGCCAACGGCAACCAGGATGATCCGGTGATCGCGCCGAAAACATTGTTTGTAGCCTGGACGGATTACCGGAACGGCGACCGCAATTCGGATATTTACGCCCAGAAGCTTGATCTTATAGGAAAGACGCTCCTGCTGGAGGATGGCGTACCGGTCTGTGAAGCGCCGGATTCCCAGCGCGATCCATCGATCATGAATGATGAAAAAGGCGGCGCGGTCATCGCCTGGACCGACCGGGGCGGCGGAAGTTTTGACATTTACGCTCAAAAGCTTGACGCTTACGGCCGTCCCGTATTTACCAAGGACGGCATCCCGATCTGCCAGGCGGCGCGCACCCAGCAGGGAGTGGCCATGGCGCGAACGGCCGGCGGCACCATGATCTTCTGGGAAGATTTCCGGTTCGACAACTGGGATATTTTTACCCAAAAAATGAACGATGACGGACAAATGACCCTGACCGAAGAAGGCATTCCGGTATGCATCGCGCCGAACACACAATATTCTCCATTTACGGTCGCGCTGCCGAATGCGTCGCTTCTGGCATGGGAAGATTACCGCAACGGAAAAAATTACAGCATTTTCATGCAGGAAGTTTCAAACGACGGTAATATGCTCCTTCAGGGCGACGGGTTCCCGGTGGTCGAATCGTCGCTTGGGGGAAGACACCCAAAAATGGCGGTCCTTCCCGATAACAGCGTGGTGATGGGCTGGGAAGACCACCGTTACGGACGAAGGTCGATCTACGCCCAGCGATTTATTTTTAACCGGTAATCCGGCCCCGGAAATTACTTTTTAGCGGCAGATTTTTTAAGGGTTTCCGCTTTATCCGTTTTTTCCCAGGGAAGGTCAAGCTCGGGCCGCCCAAAATGACCGTAAGACGCCACCTGCCTGTAAAGCGGTCTTCTAAGATCGAGGTTCTTGATAATAAATCCCGGCCGCAAATCGAAGTTCTCATCGATCAATTCAACGATCCGGCCGTCTTCTATCTTGCCGGTGCCGAAGGTGTCGACCATCACGGATAGCGGCCTCGCCACGCCGATAGCATAAGCGATCTGCACTTCGCATCTTTTTGCCAGGCCGGCGGCCACGATGTTCTTTGCAACATGTCTGGCCGCGTAGGTGCCGGAGCGGTCGACCTTGGTCGGGTCCTTGCCGGAAAAACATCCGCCGCCGTGCCGGGAGTACCCCCCGTAAGTATCGACGATGATCTTTCTTCCGGTGACGCCGGTATCTCCCTGAGGGCCGCCGATGACAAAACGGCCGGTGGGATTTACGAAATATTTTATTTTCTCGTCCACCAGTGCTTCGGGCAGGATTGGAAGGATGACCCTCTCTATAATATCGTTCTTCATCTGTTTTGAATCAATGTCGGGGGAATGCTGCGCGGCAATGAGCACGGTATGAACCCTTGCCGGCTTGTCCCCGTCGTATTCGATCGTGACCTGCGACTTGCCGTCGGGCCGGAGGTACGACAGTTCGCCGGTCTTTCTGACCTCGGCCAGTTTTTTCGCCAGACGGTGAGCCAGGGTTATGGGGAGAGGCATAAGCTCGGGGGTTTCATCGCAGGCGTAGCCGAACATGAGGCCCTGATCGCCCGCGCCCAGACCTTCCAGGTCCTCCTTTACCACTTCTCCGCCCTTTATTTCGAGCGCCTTGTCCACTCCGCGGGCGATATCCTTGCTTTGCTCTTTCAATGAAACCAACACCCCGACGGTCTCGTAATCAAAGCCGTATTTTGCGCGGGTGTAGCCGATCTCTTTTATGACATCGCGGCAGATGGTCGGGATCTCGACATAACAGCCGGTAGTAACCTCTCCCGCGACCATGCAGATGCCGTTGGTTACCAGGGTTTCAACGGCGACGCGGCCGACCGGGTCCCGGGAAATGATCGAATCGAGAATGGCGTCGGAGATCTGGTCGCAGATCTTATCGGGATGACCTTCGGTGACGGACTCGGAAGTGAACAAACGAACATACTTTTTCATATTAGTGCCTCCCTCATACGAGCGGACCGGATTTCTATGAAACTAAAAGATGCTAGCACGCGGTCATTTGCCATGTCAAGGATTGAGCGGTATAATTGAATGATCATGGGAGATCTCTCGGAACACTTTAATCACAAGGACTTCGCCTGCCGCTGTCCGGAATGCAAAGGCGGCGAATACAAGGTCCATCTGGGAATGGTCGGCGCGCTGGAGATGCTGGCCGAGCATTTTAAAAAACCGGTCAAAGTAGTTGCCGGCTACTGGTGCGAGGGTTATGACGAAAGCCTGAAAAGGGAAAAAGTAAGCTATCACGTTAAAGGAAAAGCGGCGCACATTATGGTCGAAGACGTCCCACTGGCGGAAGTGTTCAAATACGCCGAAACCCTGCCCGAGATCCATGGGGTCGGGTTTTATCCAAAAGAAGGGTTCATTCATGTCGATACCCGCCCCAAGGAAAAGAAGGACGCCTGGATCAGGGAAGGCGACCGCTATGCGCCGGCCACACCCGAAAAACGTAAACAGTATGGCCTCCTCTGATTACCGGGTTTATGTAGAACAGTTTATCGATTCATTAAGGACGGAAAGAAACTTTTCCCAGTACACTTTGACCAATTACCGGATCGATCTGCTGCAGCTGTTAGGATTCATAAAAGAAAAGGAGCGGCAGCTATTTGCTATTGACCGTGCCTCCGCCCGCGAATTCCTCTATTTTCTCGAGAAGCGGAAATATGGGAGGCGGTCGCTGGCCAGAAAGATCTCGGCCATTCGTTCGTTCTTCCGTTTTTTGGTACGCGAAAAGAAGACGAAAGCCAATCCCTTTGTCTTGATTTCTACCCCAAAACTGCAGAAAAAACTTCCGAATTTCCTTTATCTCACAGAAATGGAAAAACTGCTGGATGCGCCTGACGTTGGGACCTTCCCGGGCAAGAGGGACCGGGCGATGATCGAATTGCTGTATGGAAGCGGCATTCGCGTTTCGGAAGCGACAAAACTTAACCTTTCCGATATGGATCTTAACAGCGGGGAGATCAGGGTGTTCGGAAAGGGAAGAAAAGAGAGGATCGTCCTGATCGGCAAATACGCCATTTCGGCGTTAAAAGAATATCTGTCCGCCCGCGGCAAGCCGGAGACCCGGGCCGTGTTCTTAAACCAGAGAGGCGGCAGGTTCACAGAGCGGAGCGTGGAGCGGATGATCAAATCGTATGCAAAAAAAGCGGGGCTGGAAAAACCGATCACTCCGCACACCCTCCGGCATACCTTTGCGACCCATCTTTTGGGCAGCGGCGCGGACTTGAGGACGGTACAGGAATTACTGGGACACTCTTCTCTGCAGACTACCCAGGTTTACACTCATGTGACAAAAGAAAAGTTAAAATCAGTATATGACCTTGCGCACCCGCGAGCAAAAATAATATAATCATCTATATTATGCTTATTATGATGATCCGTCTTTTAACGGCGACATTTGGCGCATCCTTGGTTCTGGCGATCGCGTTCAACCTTCTTAAGATCGAACGCAGAAGGAAGATCGACTGGGATGGGATCGGCGAGAGGGCCTTGATCGTGATCTTCTACACGGCCGGCGGGGTTTGGCTCCTGCTCATTCCGCTTACGATCCTGCTTCGGGTTTCATATTATCTCTATACGCACTGGAAAAGCTATCTTTTTGAAAAGGGGGAGCCGGCGCTTGATTTCCAAAGGGCGGAGTTCAAAACTGAGATGTTGCTGGACCTGATCCTAAGCCCGGCGCTGGGGCTCCTGGTCTGCCTGATCTTATAATGAAAAAAGTCATTACGATATTTATCCTGCTGGCGTCGGCGTTTTTTATTTCGGGCTTTACTTTTTCCTCGATGGTTTCGCCCCTTACCGGCCCGGTATATCAAAATATCAAAGAACAAGCGGTGGCCAGCTTTTCCGGCATGTTCTCCGGCAAGGTAACGATTGGCAGTGCGGGGGGGGTGGTGATCGGGCAGATCGTATTGCGCGATGTGCGGATCGGGAGCGATATCCGCGCGCAAAAGATCGTGATCGATTTTAATCCGATCGAATATGCAAAGGCCAAGGGAGACGTGGTCCCGGCGATAACCACGATCAGGGTGATCGGCGGAAAGGCGAATATAATCAGAAAAAAGAACGGTGATATTAACGCTTTGCATTTTTTAAAACCGGCAAAACCGGGAGAAAGCGCGGTCCCGTTCAAGGCCAAGCTGGTGCTGGAAGATTGCCGCGCGAATTACCTTGACGAGGGCGGTTTACCGTACCGGAAAAGGGACCATCCCTTCGGAACGGAGCTTTCAAATATCCGGGGGATCGTCGACCTTGTCCGTCCGCCCAAAGTGAAGCTGGACCTCTATGCCCTCCAGGCAGGGAGCCAGATCCATTTTAACGGAGATATAAACCAGGAAAATAACCAGATCGCCCTTAAGCTGGTAGCGAGGGACCTTGACCTTTCGAACTGGGGAACGTATGTGGTCCCTTATCTTGATGTCAAAAAAGGAAGAACCAATCTGGTTCTGGATATATCAAACGATCGGATGGATGTTCAGCTCGCCGGCGCTTATGAAAAAGCATCGTTCACCGTTTCCGGACAAGTCGTAAATCGGCTCGATCTTTCCGTTTCTATTAAAAACGCTGACCTTAAAAGCTTAAAAGAAATGGTGCCGGATGCCAGGAATATCGATCTGTCCGGCTCCGGAGATATGGACCTGACCATAGCCGGCCCATACGATCGGATCGGGGCTAAAGTATCGGCAGCCGTAAGCCGGGCGGAAATATACGGACAAAAGTTTTCCGGCAACGCCAAACTTGATTACGCCGACCGCAAACTATCGTTAACGGGATCAAATATCTATGCTTATGGCGGGAACCTGGTGGTCAGCGGGGAGGCGGACTTGTCCTCTGCGGTACCGGTCCTAAAGCTCACGTCTGACCTTAGAGGCCTGGACCTTAATCAGATCGCGAACCGGTCCCCGGTCGTTTCCGGCCGGATCTCGGGAAAAGCAGAGGCAACGGGTCGGGTTGACGATCTTACCGGCTATTTAAAATCGGATCTGACCGCCTGTTCGGTGTTCGGACAGCCGATCGACAGTGGAGAAGCCAGTTTCAGTTTCAAGAACGGGGAATTGAAAATCGACTCCATTGATCTGATCTCTGAAAAAGCCAGACTTTCGGGTTCCGGCTCTCTTTCCTCCGACCGGTGGCTTAAGTTAACCGCTTCAGCGAAGGGGATATTGTTAAAAGGGACGGGGATCATGGGCGATATGCAGGCAAAGGTCAATGATTTTAACGGCAGCGTTGCGTTCCGGCTGGATGACGAATTTATAAAAGCCCCGCTAAAAAAGCTGATCGCCTCCGGCACCACTGAAGTCTCGGATATAATGATCGGCGATCAGGTGATCGATCGCGCGGCGGGAGGCATCACCCTTTATGAAGGGAAAATTGACCTTATTAATTCTTATCTGATGAAAGGATCATCCATCGTCTATATCGCAGGAGAGGCCGGAGCGAATATCCCGACCAGTATCTCGCTTTCCGGGAACAGGATACAGCTTTCGGACCTTAAGATAATTAACGCCTTCCTGCCCGGGGAGCTGCGGAACCCATCCGGGACATTGGACATAGATGTAAAGGTCGGGGGAAAGCTCGATAAACTGAATTCGCCCGAAGATCTTCTAAACCTGTCGATCCGGGGAAAGATCGCGATCAGCAATGGGAATTTCGGCGGGATGGCGCTGAACCGCGTTTATCTGGATGCGGCATGGGAGAACCGGGAGATCAAGATCCAGGATCTTAATATAGGAACAGCAAGATCGGAAATTGCCGGACGCTACCTGATCCGGAACGGTTCGATCGAAGCGCAGCTGACCGGCAACCTTGATTTTGATGATTTTTCCCCGGTTACAAAGAGAGCCGGCATTATTTCAGGCCTGGGGAAAGTCTCGCTTTCTTTAAAAGGCGACCCCCGCTCTCCCCAGGGAACGGCCACGATCTCAATGAAAGGGATGCGATACAATTCGATCCAGCTTCAAAGCATCGACGGAGCGATCGAGAACCGGGGGGCAAAACTGACGCTTTCCCGGCCGATCGTGATCGTGGCGGACAAGGAAGATCAATTAAAAATATCGGGCGGCGCGGTGTTGGGAGAAGAGCTTAATAAATCCGACCTAAAACTTGAGCTGCAGTTGGAAAAAGGGAATATCATTATTTTTGCCGATCTTGTGAAGAACATTTACATGGAAGCCTCCAAATTCTCAAAAACTTATAATTCCGGACCGATCAGTATTGATACCGGCAAAATAGGGATCTGGCCGCCGATATTTTCTGACCCGGCTTACCATGAAGGCAAGTATGGAAGATACCTTAAATATTTTGAAAAGGTATCATCCGAGGTTTCGGACTACCAGAAAAAATATGAGATCCCGGCGCTGATGAAAATGACCGGATCGATAACCGGGAAATTAAAGATCTCCGGGACGATCGAGAACCCGACGGCGGAGCTGGTCTCTTATATCTATAATGGATCGTACGGTAATTATAATTTTGATCTGCTGTCGGCGAACGCAATGTATTCCGGCGGAACCTTTATTGTAAAAGGATTGTCTATAATGGACGGAAACGGTCGGGCGGATATCTGGGGGACGATCAGCCACGAAGGGGGGCTAAACCTTAAGGCCACAGCCCAATCGTTGCCATTGAACATTATTAGAATAGCGGTGGATAAGAAATTTGACGGCTGGCTGGACCTTACTTCGGATATCGAGGGAACCGTGAAGGCCCCGCAGGTCACTTCTATTTTTAAAGGATCAAGAGTAGGCCTGGCAGGGATTAATTTTGACGAGTTTTCCGGCCAGGCAGCATATAATGCGGGCGTGCTAAGCGTCAACGGATTTAAGCTTATCCGGGGAAAAGACATTTCATTGCTTGATGGGTATCTTGATATCGGCAAGCAGACCGGTCATCTGCGGGCCAGCCTTGAAGGAGAAGCGGTCGGATTGGTGAATTTATTTAGCGATGATATCGAATGGCGGGGAGGACGGTCAGAAGGCATTCTGGACGTCGATTTGAAACATGGGCGATTGGGGCTTAAAGGATATTTAAACTTAACCGAGGCCGATTTCTATATTAAAAAGATCGATTCTGACCTGTATTCAGTGAACCTTACCATGGAATCGGACGGGAAAGAGCTTCTGGTAAGCTCCTTTCGCGGGACCTGGTTCGGGAAATCAAGCCGGTATAAGCAGAACAGCCTTTCTGCCACCGGCTCCTTCGACTTTGACTCCGGACATACACAATGGCTGCTGGCCGATACGCATTTGAACCTTGATTTCCCTGATCTTTATAAAGGAGAAGCGCAGATCGGAGGATTGAGCCTGATCGGCGATCCCGGGAACCTTACGGTCAAAGGAAAGATAGACCTTAATGACGGGATATTGAGCCTGCCGAAAGGAGTACAGTCAGGCGGAAGCGGGCCGGCGATTGCTGTGGAATCGCCGGTTAAATTCTATCTCCTGATAAACTTAAATAAGAACATGTACCTAACCGCAGGAGATGTTATGACCCTGGACTTAAGCAACCTTTTTATGAATCTTGAAATGGCCGGTCAGGGCCTTCAGTTCACGGGAAGCGTTGCGGACCCAAAACTTTCAGGCAAGGTGAGCTTTAAACGCGGGACCGTCAATATCTTAAACCGGGAATTTTCACTGCTTTCGGAGGATGAGCAGAAACAGTATTATCCTTATGACCTATCGCAGGTTTCTGGAAATTACGCGCAGTTTGGCGGGGAGGGAGTAATGCCCACCCTACGGTTGTCCGCCATGGTCAAGGTGGAAGATCAGGCCCAGGTCGACAGCAATGGACGGGCCAAACAGGTTGTGATCATTTCAAACCTCAACGGGACGCTTCAATCCCAGGAAGAATCGAAAAGGCTTATGGTCAACTTTGACGCTTTTGAACAGGATCCTACCAAAACCTCTCCGCAAATGGTCAAAGCGAATTATTCCGATGACCAGATCAAATTGCTCCTGCTGCCGGATTTTATAAAATCCATGGCTGGTATAGGGAAGGCGGAGGGGGCAAACGGGCTGGTGGCCGATTATTTAAACAGCCGTATCCAGTCCCTGCTTTTCCGGAACCTGGAAAGAGGGATCGAGTCAGCGCTGGGGCTCGAAAGCTTGACCCTGGGATATAATTTCGGTTCTGATATCAGAAGGGCGCTGGGAGTACAGGATACGGGGGTGGTAGAGCGGACCGGGTTCGGGGTTGGATTCGTCAAGGGATTCTTTGACAAGCTGTATATAGGTGTGAGATACTCACAAGATATAGGGCAGCAGCAGGTAGCCGGTCAGCAGAGCACTTTCTTGAATTATCAGGTAACCTACAAGTTGTCGCCGATCTGGTCGGTCGCCTATTACAGGGAGCCGGCCAATATTTATGACCTTAATTCCGGATATTACAAAACAACCCTGAATGCCGGATATTCATTCTAAGGAGAAACCAATGAAAAAATTATTAATGATAATGATGGTCATGGCTATAATGACGGTCCCGGTCCTGGCGGATACGATCGAGGCCGCCGCCAAGATCAGCGCGATAGATATTGTCGGACTTAAGCACGCGCCTGAAAGCGAAGTGCGCGCGGCTTTGTTTTCGCGCGTGGGCGAGAATCTCGACGAACAAAAACTTAACAACGACATTAAAGCGATCTACGCTCTGGGGTATTTTGAGGACGTTACCTCCGACATGTCGGATTTCAAGGATGGGACAAAGATCATCTATAAAGTCATAGAGAACCCGATCTTAGTTAAAGTGAGTGTCGAAGGGAACACTGTGTTTTCCACAGCCGAACTGTTGTCTCGGGTATCCCTTAAATCGGGCCAGCCCTTAAACTACAAGTCAATGCGGTCAGATATCGAAACGATCAATCAACTCTACAAAAAAGCCGGATACATAATGTCCCGGGTAGCGGATGTTTCGGTCGGCAAGGATAAATCCAGCGTTCAATTTCAGATCATTGAGGGGATGGTTGAGGGTGTTACCCTGGAAGGCAATGATGTGACCCGGGATTACGTTATTTTAAGAGAAATGAACACTAAAGCCGGATCGATCCTCAACGAAGAAGTACTGTCAAAGGATCTGCGCCGGGTGTTTAACCTTGGCTTTTTCTCGGAAATAACGCCTCTGTTCGAAGCGGGATCGACCCCGGATAAGACCGTTATGAAGTTAAAGCTGACCGAGACCCGGACCAACACCATTAATTTCGGCGGAGGGTATGGGGAGCAGGAAGGCTGGTTCGGGTTTGCCGATCTGCAGATCAACAATTTAATGGGCACCGCCCAGGGCCTGATGCTTAAAGGGCAAGCCGGTCAGCAGATGACCACGTATCAGCTTAAATATTTTAATCCCTGGATGCTTCCAGAAAAGCTGGGGGACCGGACATCTTTTACCATGAGACTGTGGAACACGATGGGAACGGATATTTATTTGACCCAGCAGGATGAGTTCCACGTCGGCTGGGATACGACCATCGGAAAAACACTTAAGGACGATTATCAGACCTCCTTCTCTCTCGGATTCGAAAGGGTCACCCCCCGGGGGTCGGCCACTTTTGAAGGATACGATTCGGCCTTTTTCGGCTGGAACTTTTCTTACGACACCCGCGACTTCTGGATGAACCCGACCAAGGGGGTTTACCACACCCTTTCATTCAAGCAGGGCTTCAAGCAGACCGACGTCACGACCAGCTATACCAAATTCGGACTGGATCTCAATGCCTATTATCCGATCAGGGAGCACCAGGTGCTGGCCTGGCATCTGGGGTCGGGCGTTGGGGTGGGGGATATCCCGCTGGGCGAGCTCTACTATGTCGGCGGCCCGACCACGGTCCGCGGCTACGGAATAAACGACGTTCATAAAGGCGTTTACCGGCTGATCGGCAATCTTGAATACCGCTATACCTTTAATGATATCTTTCAGGGTGTGATATTTGTCGATGCCGGCGACGCCTGGAACTATGGACTGCCGGATAAAAGTAGTTTTCTTACCGGCTGGGGGCCGGGCTTGAGGCTGAATACGCCGATGGGCCCGATCCGTCTTGATTACGGCATCGGCGCCGGGAAGAACTACGGTGAAGGGATCCTTCACTTCTCGATCGGACAGGCCTTTTAATTAATTAATATGGCGTATCAATGAAAAATACCTGCCTGCCGGCAGGCAGGTCAAATGAAGACAAATTATTTGATATATATCTTCGCGAACTGACCGAATGGAATAAAAAGTTTAATCTAACCTCGGTCGACGACCCCGCTCAAATAAAAGTTCGGCATTTTGAAGATTCACTTTCTATCCTGCAGGCGATCGATCTTACCAACCAATACGTGGCGGACGTGGGAGCGGGGGCGGGGTTTCCCGGCATTCCGCTTAAGATCGTCCGGCCGGACCTGACGCTGGTGCTGATCGAGGCCACCCGCAAGAAGGTCGACTTTCTCAATCATGTTATCGGAGCGCTTAAATTGGAAAAGACAGTTGCGGTGTGGGGGAGAGCGGAACAGCTTAACCGGGAAGAAAAGTATAAAGAAAAATTCGATGTCGTGGTTTCGCGGGCGGTGTCGAAACTGCCGGAATTATGCGGATACTGCATTCCATTCCTTAAAAAAGGCGGGATCTTCGCGGCGATGAAGCAGGAGCAGGTGGAAGAGGAGCTGTCGTTGGCAAAAGATCGGCTTATAAAACTGTCGGCCGCGGTGAAAATGATTAAAAAAGTGACGGTCGGCGGGATAATCCGTTCTATAGTATTGATTGAAAAATTGTAAACGGCTTGGTATAATTGACATTCCAATGGGGCAGACCACATCCTTCGTCAATCAAAAAGGCGGGGTCGGTAAAACCACGACAACCATCAATCTCGCGGCTTATCTGGCCACTTTCGGTAAAAAAGTACTCCTGATCGATAGCGATCCGCAGGGGAACGCGTCGGTAGGGGTTGGGATCGACCGTGGCAAACTGGAACTCTGCCTTTATAATGTCCTGATCGAGAGCTACCCCATCTCCAGCGTGATCCAGAAAACCAATCTAAGCAATCTCGACATCGTCCCGTCCACGGCCAAGCTGGCGGGCGCGGAGGTCGAGCTGGTCGGAGAGGCGGAAAGGGAGATGCGGCTCAAGAACGCTCTCTTAGAAGTAAAAGATTATTACGATTACATCCTGATCGATTGCCCCCCGTCGCTCAATCTTTTGACCGTTAACGCGCTGGCCGCCTCTGATGAAGTGATCATTCCTATTCAATGCGAATACTACGCGCTGGAAGGGATCAGCCAGTTGGTTAAGACGCTTGACCTGGTCAGGGAAGGGCTGAACCCGATGCTTAAGATCGGCGGCATCATATTGACCATGTATGATTCGCGGACCGTGCTCTCGAACCAGGTGGCGGAAGAAGCCCGCCGGCATTTCGGCAACAAAGTCTTTGAGACCATCATTCCCAGGAACGTGCGCCTGGCGGAGGCTCCGAGCTTCGGGCAGCCGATCATATTCTACGATCCGTCGAGCTCCGGCGCGACGGCTTATGAAAAATTATCCAGGGAGGTGATCGGTGATTATGCAGCCTAAAAAAGGACTGGGAAAAGGATTGAACGCATTGATCCCGCAGGGTTCCGTGTTCACGGGCGGCCGCACGATCGTGAACATTGAGATCAGCAAGGTGACGCCGAACCCGAGACAGCCGCGCACCGTATTCAAGGACGAGAGCCTGGCCGAACTTGCCGACAGTATAAAGAGCAAAGGCATCGCCCAGCCAATACTGGTAAGGACGCGCAAAGGCGGATACGAACTGGTGGCCGGAGAGCGGAGGCTGCGCGCGGCAAAACTGGCCGGACTTTCGTCCGTGCCGGCGATCATCAAGGATTTTAGCGATGAGGACAGCGTTGAGCTCTCCATTATTGAAAATGTCCAGAGGGAAGACTTAAATCCGATGGACGAGGCGGAAGCCTACGATAAACTGATAACCGAGTTCAAGCTCACCCAGCAGGAAGTGGCAAAAAAAGTAGGGAAGAACCGTTCAACGGTGGGCAACGCCCTCCGGTTCATAGAACTGCCGGCCGAGATCAAAAAATCACTGCGAAAAGAGGAGATCTCGGGCGGCCACGCCCGGGCGCTGCTTGCCATAGGCGACAAGGAGAAAATGTTTCTGGTGTTTCGCGATGTGATAAAGAACAAGCTCTCCGTGCGCGATATCGAGGTCCTGGTATACGGCGCGCCCAAGACCGATGAAGGAAAAAAGAAGACAAAAAGGAAGACTGAGGTAAAGAACCCGGAGCTTCAGCCCTTCATCGACAAATTATCGGGCCACTTCGGGACAAAGGTCGCGATAAAGGGAACGGTGGCCAGGGGAAGGATCGAGGTTGAATACTATTCCCAGGAAGACCTGGAAAGACTGTTCGAGATCATGACCGGACAAAAGAATGCCCGGCCGGAAAAAATGGAGACATTGGATGCGCCGATCGCACCGGATGAGGAGGTGACCGCAGTTGTTGAGTAAGATCATCAAAATATTGATCGGCATCGCGCTGATCGCTCTGGGTATCTGGACGATCGTTATCTGGTGGGGGGATGTCCTGTCCCTGATCCGCGGCGGAATCGGGATGGGGCTGATCCTGGCCGGACTTATCGCGTTCGCCGTTTTGGACTGAATAACTTCCTGGCTTCAACGATCGGAATGGGCGTGAGCGCGATCGCGGTCAGGAGCAATAGTTCGGGAACAGAGATAGCCGTTGTTTTGAATATGCCCTGCAAGACGGGGATATAAATAACGGCTATCTGCACGATTACGGTCGAAAGGATCGCCCCCAGCAGGTAGGGATTGGTGAACCAGCCAATCTTAAAAATCGATTTATCAAGCGAGCGGCAGTTAAGCGCGTGCGCCATCTGGAAGAACGAAAGCACTGTGAACGCGAGCGTTCGCGCCTTGATCAATCCCCCGTGATTCAATCCATACAAGAACAAAAGCAGCGTCCCGGCGCTCATCAACACTCCTATTCCCAGCATACTTAAAAGCAATCCGTCCGAAGTTATTTTTTCTTTGGGATCGCGCGGCGGGCTGCTCATTATATCTTTTTCGATCGGCTCGACCGAAAGCGCCAGCGCGGGCAGGCCGTCAGTTACCAGGTTGATCCATAAGATCTGTATCGGGATCAGCGGCAAAGGCATGCCCAGCATCAGCGCGCCCAGCATGGTCAGCACCTCTCCGGAATTGGTCGAGAGCATATAGCGCACGAATTTCTTTATGTTGCCGTATATCCCGCGCCCTTCCTCGATGGCGGAAACAATGGTCGCGAAGTTGTCATCGGTCAACACCAGATCGGAGGCCTCTTTGCTGACATCCGTTCCCATGATCCCCATGGCCACACCGATGTCCGCTTTTTTAAGGGCGGGCGCGTCGTTAACTCCATCCCCGGTCATGGCTACGATCTCCCCATTCAATTTAAGAGCTTCGACGATGCGCAGCTTGTGTTCCGGCGAGACCCGGGCGAAGACGTTTATTTTACGGACCGACTGCCGCAACTGTTGAAGGCTGGCCTGTTCGATCTCGTGCCCTTCCATGACTTCGTCCTCACTTGATGCGATGCCGAGCTCTCGCGCGACCGAGAGCGCGGTCAAGCGATGGTCCCCGGTGATCATGACCGGTCTTATGTGCGCCGATCGGCAGGAGGCGACCGCCTGCTTGACTTCCGGACGGGGCGGATCGGACATGGCGACAAATCCGAGAAAAATCAGGTCTTTTTCGTCAGCGACGGGCGCAGAGGTCTTTTTATAAGCCAGACCTAAAAGCCGCTTGCCCGAAGCCGCGAGCGCATCCGCGGCCCGCATAATTTCTTTCCGGTCTTTAACATTCGAAGCGTCAAGGATACTGCCGAGTGCGCCTTTACTGAATGCGAGGTATCCTCCTTCCGGGTCGCTGTGGACGGTGGTCATCATTTTCCGATTACTGTCGAACGGGATCTCGTTGACGCGCGGATAAAGTTTTTCCGCTTCTTCCTTGGTGATCCCGGCTTTCAGGGCCAGTAAGACCAGCGCGCCTTCGGTCGGGTCGCCGGTCGTCCCGTCAGAAGTAAGCTTTGAATCATTGCAGAGAAGTCCGGCCATTACCTGAAGTCTCAACCCGGCGGGAGCGTCGATTAGAAGATCTTCCCCGACCGAAATGGTTTTATCATCGCAATAAATATCACGAACGGTCATTTTATTCTGGGTAAGGGTGCCGGTCTTGTCCGAGCAGATGACCGTGACGCTGCCCAGCGTTTCCACCGCCGGCAGTTTGCGTATGATCGCGTGCCGCTTGACCATGCGGTAGGCGCCGAGAGCGAGAGAAATGGTTATCACCGCCGGCAGTCCCTCCGGGATCGCCGCCACCGCCAGCGAAACCGCGGTCAGGAACATTAATCCCGCCGGCTCTCCCTTCAGCACGCCCGCCAAAAAAATGACCGCGCAGATGATCAGCACCAGAACGGCCAGCCATTTGCCGAAGGCTTCGAATTTTTTCTGGAGGGGAGTGGCTTCTTCCGGTTCTTCCGCGATCATTTTTGCGATCTTGCCCAGCTCGGTCGACATCCCGGTCGAAACGACCAGCGCCAGTCCCCGGCCGTAAACGACGGAACAACCCATATAGATCATGTTGTTCCGTTCCGCCAGAGGGGTATTTTCCGGTACGATCGTTTCCGCGTTCTTTTCGACCGGCAGCGATTCGCCGGTAAGGGAGGATTCGTCGATTTTTAGGGAAAATGATCCGATCAGCCGGGCGTCCGCCTGCACCCTGGTTCCGGCGTCGAATACCAGCAGGTCCCCCGGGACCAATTCTCTTGATAATATCTTTTTTTCTTCTCCGTCACGGATCACGGTAGCCTGCGAGGACGCGAGTTTCTTAAGCGTTGCCACCGCTTTTTCGGCTTTTATCTCCTGGCTGGTTGATAGCGCCGCGTTCATAAGCAGGATCGCGAGAATGAAGAGGGCGTCGCTCAATTCGCCGAGCAGGCCGGAAACTACAGCGGCGGCCAGAAGCACGATGATCATGGCGTCCTTGAACTGGCTGAGGAAGATCAATAGCGGGGAGGAGCGCTTTTTCTCCGTCAGTTCGTTGAAGCCGGTGTCATTCAGCCTTTTGACCGCGGTTTCGGATGACAGGCCGGAGCGGGGGTCAGAGAGGAGTTTTAACGCGGTTTCCTGCCCGGATAGATTATGCCAGGCAGTCATCTCTTTTCCTGTCCCTCCGGTATTTTTTTATTCACTGACCTTGACATTTTTTCGATCGCTTCTTCAGCGGTCAGGCCGTCTTTGGCAGCCTCCCTTAAGACCCGGTAGAGTATTTGGGTGCTTTCGCTGGATTGAAAGATCGATTTGTTCAGCTGCGCCTCAAAAGCGGCCTTTGCTTCAGGAGAAAGTATCTTGTAAGTGTTGATGAACGCTCCTACCTGGTCGTTCAGATCATCGAAATTTGGCATATTTGTCATTATTATATCATATATGGTATAATTACATTATAAAGTATGGCAAAGATCTATCCATTCAAGGGCATTCTTTACAATAAAAAAAAGATCAAGAACCTCAACGCCGTAATGTCGCCTCCTTATGATGTGATCTCACCGGAACAACAGGATAATTTTTACAATATATCCGACTATAACATGATCAAGCTGGTGCTGGGCAAGGAATTTGCGGGGGACACGCAGTATAACAACAAATACGTGCGCGCGGCCGCGACCTTTGAAGGGTGGATGCGACACGAAATACTGCTTCAGGATCCCAAACCGGCGATCTATATATATGAACAGAAGTTTTCCGCCGCCGGAAAGACCTGGGAGAGGCTGGGATTCATCGCGCTTATGAGGGTCGAGGACGGAGGAAGAAGCAAGCTTTACCCGCATGAGGAAACCCTGATGGCTCCCAAGATGGACCGGGTGGAGCTGATTCGGGCGACCCAGGCCAACTTTGACTGTATCTTTACGCTTTATCAGGACCCGGAGAACAAGCTCTTCAAGGCCATGCGCAAGTCCATGCGCCGAAAACCGTTCATCGATGTGAAAGACCAGGACAAGGTTGTTCACCGGCTGTGGAGGATCGATTCCCGTCCGGTGATCAACAAGTTCATGAAAGAAATAAAGGATAAATCCATCTTTATTGCCGACGGGCATCACCGCTTCGAGGCGGCGACCAGGTTCAAGAACGAGATGAAGGAGCGGAACACGCGTTTTTCGGAAGATGAAGCTTACAACCACGTAATGATGTATTTCACGCCGGTCGAAGGGAAAGGCCTCCTGGTCCTGCCGATCCACCGCCTGGTGGTGCCGGTCCCGCACCTTGAGATCAACAGTTTTGAAGAAGAGCTGAAGCAGTATTTCGACATTAAGCTGTTCCCCTATTCGAAAAAGACCGAGCCGCAGGCGAGGAAAAAAGCGATCAAAGAAATGGAAAAAAGCGCCGACCGGCATTCCTTTGTAATGGGGATAAAGGACATACAAAGATATTATCTATTGACCTTAAAGAGCGAGGACCTGGTTGACCAGATGCTTGAGGAAGAAAAACCGGCGGCCTACAAGCATCTTGATGTGACCATCCTTCATACGATCGTGATGAAAAAGATCCTGGGGCTGACGCAGGAAGAGCAGATCAGCTATGCCAAAGATATTGAAGAATCGATTGCCGGGATCCATAAAGGTCCGTATCAGTTCGTCTTCCTTATGAATCCTACCCGGGTTCCCGATATCATCGAGATCGCGGCCAGGGGAGAGAAGATGCCGCAGAAATCAACTTTCTTCTATCCCAAGCTTCTCTCCGGCCTGGTCATGAACAAGATCGTGCATGGAGAGAAGATCGAATACTAGTATCGTCTATCTTATTCCACCTTTTCGTAAGAGATTATCCTTTCTTTAAGCCAGACCCATCTCAGCCAGGCGTGGAGTTCCTTCGAGGTCATGTAGATCTCCCGGATGTGATTGAAAGGGAGCTGATAGATCACTTTATACATTATAGTCACCTCCTTTTGCGTCGAGTGAACGGTATTGAGTGGCTTCCGCCACGTGCGCGGAACTTATGATCTCGGACCCTTCCAGGTCGGCAATGGTGCGTGCGACCTTCAGGATGCGGTCATAAGACCTCCCGCTAAGTTTTAGGTGCAGGATGGCGGTCTTCAGGAGCGCTTCCGCCTCCTCATCCAGCCGGCAGAATTCCCTTGTCTGTTTTGGCGTCATCCGCGCGTTCGAGTGCGCGGATGATCCTTTTAATCTTGCGGTTTGCCTCTCTCGCGCGGCAATGACTCGTTCCCGAATGACCAGGGAGAGCTCACCGGACGGCTGTTTTATGAGCTCCTCATTTTTTAATCGGGGGACCTCAATCTGAATATCGATCCGGTCGAGCAGCGGCCGCGAAAGCTTGCTCCAGTATCGCTGCAGCTTGTGAGGAGGGCAGAGGCAATTCTTGACTGGGTCCATATAATTCCCGCAGGGACAGGGGTTCATGGCCGCGACGAGCATGAATTCAGCGGGATAAGTGAATGTGGCCAGCGCTCTGGACACGGTGACTTTCCCGTCCTCAAGCGGCTGGCGCAACACTTCCAGCACCTCCCTTTCGAATTCCGGGAATTCGTCCAGGAAAAGGATCCCGTGATGGGCCAGCGATACTTCGCCCGGCCGGGGAAGTCTGCCTCCGCCGATTATTCCAATATCCGACGTAGTGTGGTGGGGAGAGCGGAACGGGCGGCGAGTGATCAGTGCGGCTTTGCCGGAGAGCAGGCCGGTCACGGAATATAGCTTGGTAACCGCCAGCGCCTCCTCCATTGAAAGCGGGGGCATGATGCCCGGCAGGCGTTTGGCCAGCATTGTCTTTCCAGATCCGGGCGGGCCGATCATCAAAATGTTATGTGATCCCGCGGCCGCGATCATAAGCGCTCTTTTGGCGTGCTGCTGTCCTTTCACATCCGCAAAATCAAGATCGAATTCCTGGCCGGCGTCAAAGATGGATTTGAGATCGACCGCATGCGGCAGGATCGTTCGGTCACCGTTAAGATATTCGGCGGCTTCCAAAAGATCTTTTACCGGGATTACCTCCAGGTCTGATACCAGCGCCGCTTCATCGGCGTTATCGTTCGCGACCAGCGCGCGTTTAATCCCCGCGTCCCTGGCGGACAAGCATATGGGAAGCACGCCGTTTATCGGCCGGACCTCGCCATTCAGCGACAGCTCTCCCAGAATGATGGTCTGATGAAGATTTTCCGCTTTTATCTGCCCCGAAGAGAGAAGCATCCCGACCGCGATCGGAAGATCATACAGCGGACCTTCCTTGCGGATGTTGCCCGGCGCCAGGTTGATCGTAAAATAACCGGCGGGGAATTCAAACCCGGAATTGGTGATAGCGAACTTGACCCGGTCGCGGCTTTCTCTTACTGCGGCGTCTGGGAGACCGACGATCGACTGTCCGGGCAAGCCCCTGATAGAATCGACCTCGACTTCAACTTGTAGCCCATCCAGTCCGTGCAGCGCCGAGCTTCTAAGCTTAATTAACACCGAAGGCATCCTTTATATGCTCAATCGCGACCGAGCCGTCGGTCCCAGTATTAAAGGACACGACATCAAAGCGGCAGTTTACGCCCCGGATGTTTTTTTTCATAAGATAAGTTTGGGCGGCGTGGATAATGCTCTGGCGCTTACTTTTTCTGACCGCGCCGAGCGGCGAGCCGAAGCTGCGAAAGGAATAATTCTTTACCTCTATGAAGACGAGGACGCTTCCGTCATACGCGATGAGGTCGACCTCTCCCTGCTGGGAACGAAAATTCCTTTCAACGACGCGGAACCCTTTTTTTGCCAGGTATTCGCAGGCGGCGTTTTCTCCCCGATCCCCAAGCTCCTTGCTTTCTTTTGCCATGATGCCTGCGGTAAAGCAATTATCATTCCCGGATAAAAGGGGGAAAAGCGCGGTTAATGGATAGATTTTCGTCGGAGAGGCGTTAAAATTCGTCTGACAATAAAAACCCCCGCCTCCAACCGCGATCAATTCGGGGTGGGGGCGGGGGCGCAGGGATACTAGTTGAGAATATTGTAGAGATTCTCGCTCATGTTGAATTTTGCCACGTTGCGGGCCGGAATGTTGAGGCTCTTCCCGGTCTGGGGGTTGCGTCCCACCCTGGCTTTGCGGCGCTTCTTCTTCCAGGTCCCGAAACCGACCATCCTTACTTCCTGTCCCTTTTTAAGGGCGCCGGAAATGGCGTCAAAAGTGGTGTCGATGACTTTGAGGCACTGGCTCTTTGGCATTTTTGTCTTTCCAGAAACGAAGTTGCAGAGTTCTTGTTTGTTCATTTAATATTCACCTCCTCTATGAAAATTCTATAAGCGGTAGGGCTAAAAGTCAAGCGGAATCTGGATTATAGAGGAACGCCTAATCGGAAAATATGACCGGCGGTGGATCGGACAGGGGCCGAATTCGCGGATCCGGGCAAGATGCTCCCGGGTCCCGTAACCTTTATGTCTTTTAAATCCGTACTGCGGAAAGATCAAGTCGAAATGCTCCATGATCTTGTCCCTTATCACTTTGGCGACTACGGAGGCCGCGGCGATCACGCAGCATTTTGAATCACCTTTGACGATCGCGGTCTGGGGAAGAGGATGGCGGATCCGATAGCGGCCGTCGATCAAAAGATGATCAGGCTTAACCTCGAGCGCGTCGACCGCCAGCTTCATGGCCAGATGCGAAGCGCGGAGAATGTTAATGCGGTCGATCGTTTGCCAGTCAACGATCCCGACCCCGATCGCGAGCGCGCGTAGGCTTATGATCTTGAAGACCTCGTTTCTTTTTTTGGGGGAGAGCTTTTTTGAATCGTTGAGGCCTTTGATCGTTGATCGGTCAGGAAGAATAACTGCCGCCGCCAGCACCGGACCGGCTAATGGTCCAACCCCGACCTCGTCCAGACCGGCGACAAATCGGCAGCCGTTTTTGATCAGCTGGTCTTCGAATTTGCGGGTGGGCGGCATGCGCCCAGTATAGCATTTACCGGGGGATCAGACCAAGTTTGAAGAGCGGCCAGATGCGGATCATCGCGGGGCCGATTATGTTCTTTTTAGGAAGGAATCCCCAGTATCTGGAATCCGCAGAATTGGGACGATTGTCGCCCATCATGAA
>CAIYXV010000131.1 GCA_903930225.1 uncultured bacterium
CGCCAGGTTCGTGATGGTAGAACCCGCGTCCGGCTTCTGGTCTAACCCGGCACGAAGCTTTAACAGTTGGATCGGGTTCCATTCCGCTCCCGCATGGAACAGTATCGTTCGGTTATACTCCGCATCGAGAGCCGTAAGCACATTGTATTTGCTGAATGTCTTCGTGATCCCGCCCTGCACCACCATCGGGATCTCATCTGACTGGAAGTTGTTACCTGGTATGATGTTCTTGAGGATCAGTCCCGCAGTCATGTCTTCATTGATATTAGCGATAGCGCCAAGATCAATGTCGAATCCGGTCCCTTTGCCCGCTTCAAAGCTTGAAGTGCCCGAAAAGCCCTGGCTGATCAGCTTAAGCGTCGCTCCCACCTTCGGATCCTTGAAGATCGAAATGTTGTTGATCGCCTGCGCGTAGCTGATGTTTATCGCTGAATTGGTAAAGCTTCCTTGATTACCCGTTATTTCCGGTGTTCCGCTCACGATCGTGGTCTCATTTATCCCACTTACTCCCAGTCCTACATACCCTATCCCTAATGTCCCGTTTAGCCCCGGATAGCTCCCTCCCACCATTGTGTACGGAACCTCTGACATCAGATTGCCGCTCATGCTGATCACTTTGAGATTATTCGACTGCGCCAGTCCCGCCGGGTTGGTGAATATGGCTGACCCATCGTTTGCGATTGCGGTAAATGCTTTCCCCAGGCCGAGGGGACGGGCGCCTATTCCGATATCTGTAGGATCCAATACCTGTGAGGCGAAGGCTGGAGAAGCCATCAACGGATATAGCAACGAATAAACGAATAAGACAATAAGGCAGCCATTGATCCGCATCCGTTTTAAGTATTCATTTATTCGTTCATTCGTTATTTTATTCGTTGATAGCTTTCTCATTTTATCACCGCTATCTTACCGCCGCCGATCGCTTTCCCGTCCTGTATCACCTTGAACAGGTACACCCCATTGCCGAGCACGTCTCCCCAGCTCGTTTTTCCGTCATAGCTTACGTTGTTCTCTCCCAGTTTGGCTCCATTAGCTCCGGATGAGTAGCTGTTCTTCCACACGATCGTTCCGCCAAGATCGGTCAGGTAGAGGCTTGTATCTTTGCTCGCGTCAAGCCAATACCAGAAGTCCCCGGCTCCTTTATTCGGATTGTAGGGGTTGGGGCCGAATCGGACCAGGTTCGATGGCAATGCACCCATCGAGGTAAAGATCGTAAAATGCGAAACCGTGAAGGTCAATGACGTATTCGTGTATGAGACGATCGTGATACCGTCCTTCGTCCACTTTGTCCCATCCCACCAGTATACGCTCGGATCAGCCAGCGGTCCGTTGATCGGTATCGTGATCGTTATCGGAACAAGGAACGTGCTCGGGGTACCGGTTATATTGAACACCTTTCCGCCGATCATGTACCCTGCCGGAGCGTCTCCTGGAGAGGTGGTTTCAGACGCCGTGATCGTTACATCCTGCGACGCCGCTCCGGTCGGTATGTCTATTGTCATCCCCGGTATCCCCAGGTCGGCGCTCGTAAATTGCTTCGCGGCATTGAGAACCAACACGGTTGCTGTGCCGTTCGCTGAAGTGTTAGTCACCGTAATCGTCCGGGAACCCGGCTTGCTCAAAGTTATATTACCACTCCATACCCCGCTCGCGAACGCAGTGGCAACTATTGTGGTCGGTGATATCGTTCCGTCGTCAACCGTAAGCGTGGTGTTCCCTGCGATGCTCGTCTCCGTACTCCCCGATGCGTTCTTGGCCGTGATCGTCGCCGCAAAAGCCTGATCGGCACTAGCAGTTGACGGAGCAACGATCCCAAAACTTGCCGGAAGCAATCCGGTGATCGTCCTTGGAGGCGAAAATTCCGATGTGTCGCCCAAGGTGTCGGTCGCGGTCACGACTACCGAATCTCCGGGCGCCAGCGGTACGCCGGCCAGGGATGAATTGAACGCCCCTGAAGAATTTGCCGTTACTGCGCCCAGGTAGGTCCGGCCGTCGTTGCCGGATGATTTAAAAACCTCAACCACCGCGTTCGCGGTCGCCAGGCCGGTCAGCTGCAGGCCGCCGGTGGCGAAATTGTAAAGCGTTGACGACACTTCGGGAGTGGAAATGCCCCGGTTGGCGCCGGAAAACAGTATGATTCCCTTGTCGGTATTTCCGTAGATGGAGTTCTGCGATATGGTTTCGCTCGTTGTCTTTATGGTACTGATCGCAATGCCGGCAAAATTTCCGCTCGTGCCGTTGGCGGAAATTACATTTTTGTAATAGAAATTATTGAAGGAACCAAACTGGCTTAATATCCCGTTGCGTTCATTCCCCAGGTTCCTTTGATCGGCTCCGATCCCTATATAGTTGACCATGATGCTGTTGTTCTGAGATCCCCTGACCAAGATCCCATCGGTCAAATTTCCGGCGATAACATTTCTCCCGAATTCAGTCCCGTCGCCGATCTTCATATGCTTGGTACCGGTATAAATCCTTATCCCGTTCCCGGCGTTCCCCGCCGCCCCCAATCCATTTGCGGTGGTCCCGATGTAATTGCCCAGCACCTCATTGCTGTCGGAGCCGACGTTGGTAATGTATATCCCGTCGCCCCCGTTCGCGGAAATAACGTTTCGATAGTTCGCGCTCGTCCCGCCGATAATATTATTGTTGCCCCCGTTATATATGTATATCCCGTGACCGGAATTACCGAGCGGATTTGTCCCGCTGCCGTCAAGACCGATAATATTTCCGTAGAGCTTGGTGAAAGCGGCACCGCTGCGGATGCGGATGCCGTAACCGCTGTTGCCCGAAATAACATTGCCCTCGCTTCCCCCTTTCCCGATCACGTTATAGTTGCAGGAATCAACCACCACTCCGCTCCCGTTCGGAAGCTTAGCGTTGCCGCCGGCATTGGTACCGATAAGATTGCCAGATATCTCATTGTTAGTGGTCCCGGCATGGTAAATATAAATCCCGAAGGAGTTGTTCGAGATCAAACACGACGATACTTTGTTCGATTCGCCGGAAATGGCTATTCCGTAACTCGAGGTAAGCGGTCCCGCCGCTTCCCCGGTCGCGGTCGTACCGATGTAGCAGGAAGTGATCGCGTCGTGGCTGACGTTGTCGAGCAGGATACAGCTCAATCCGGCGGCCGCGCCGGCCTTATTGATCGCAAGGTCTTTAATTATGGCATTACTCGACTTGACGTGAAATAGATCGGTTGGATTTGCAAAATTAGAGCGGATCTCGATCTTTTTGTTTGACGAGGTCGCTTCGCGCGTCTGGGTCGAGCCATCGATAAATATCGGGTTGTTATGGTAAGTCTCGATCGTCAGCGGCGAGCTGACTATGATCCTGAACCAGCTTTTTCCGGCCGCTTCGTTAGTCACCAGTCCCGGGAACGATTCCCCGGTCGAATAACCTGCCGTGGCCGCGGTAACGTCAAAGCTGATGGTGCGGGTGATCGTGCCTGTATATGCATTGGCGCTGCTTATCACGTAGCGCAGAGAACCGGAGCTGAAATCACCTTTGCAATTGGTTACCTTGTATGGGGGAGGAAGCGGCGCCGCGAACGCGCAGGATGAAATCACAACGGCCAGCACAAGAAATAAAAACCCTTTCTTCATTACATAAATATTTTACACCTGTGATCGCGTTTGTCAAAGTCTAATTTTAAAATCGTCGCGGGGCCGGTTAAAAAAGAGATTCCTGCTCCGCCAGCCGGGCCGCGGCAGCCTTGACGAATTCGCGGAAAAGCGGGTGCGGGCGGTTGGGGCGCGATTTGAACTCGGGATGGTACTGCGTGGCCAAAAACCAGGGATGGTCCCTCAATTCCACGACCTCGACCAGATCGGCCTTATCGTAGATGCCCGAACTTACCAGGCCGGCACTCTCAAGCTTTTCCCGGAATTGGTTGTTGTACTCGTAGCGGTGGCGGTGGCGCTCCTGGATAAGCTCTTCGTTATACGCCTTGAATAGAAGCGTATCCTTTTTTATCCGGCAGGGATAGGCCCCCAGCCTCATGGTGCCGCCCTTATCGGTGATGTCTTTTTGTTCGGGGAGCAGATCGATCACCGGATATTTGGTCTGTGGATCGAACTCGGACGAATGCGCGCCCTCGAGCTTTAACACGTTTCTCGCGTATTCGATCACCGCGCACTGCATACCGAGGCAGAGGCCGAGGAAAGGAATATTGTTCTCTCTTGCATACTTGATGGCGCCGATCTTTCCCTCCACTCCACGGATCCCGAACCCTCCCGGGATCAGGATCCCGTGCGCTTCCCTCAACAGCGGGTCAAGGTCCCCCGCGGTTTCGGCCATTTCGGCATTGATCCAAATGATCTCGACCGCGCAGTTGTTGGCGATGCCGCCGTGCTTCAGCGATTCAACAATGCTGATGTAAGAATCCCGGAGCTGTGTGTATTTGCCCACGATCGCAATCTTGACCGTGCGTTCGAATTTTTTCATCGTATCCACGATCCGGATCCAGTCCTCAAGATCTGCCCGCTCGGAAAGCAGGTCCAGGTATTTCACCACGATCTCGTCCAAGCGCTCTTTCTCGAGCGTTAACGGACATTCATATAATAGGTCAAGATCGGGGAGAGAGATCACCGCGTCCTTGGCCACATCGCAGAAAAGGGAGATCTTTTCGTTCAATTCCTGGGTCAGCGGCTCCTGGCTGCGGCAGATTATGATGTCGGGCTGGATGCCGATCGCGCGCAGTTCCTTGACCGAATGCTGGGTCGGCTTGGTCTTAAACTCCTCGGTGGTCTCGAGGAAAGGAACGAGCGTGACGTGGATATTGAGGCAGTTGTCGCGGCCTACTTCTTTACGGAACTGGCGAATGGCTTCGAGAAAAGGAAGGCTTTCGATGTCGCCCACGGTGCCGCCAATCTCGCAGATCACCACGTCAAAATATTCCTCGCGGGTAACGCGCCGGATGCGCTCTTTTATTTCGTTGGTGATGTGCGGCACCACCTGGACCGTTCCGCCCAGGTAATCGCCCCGCCGCTCCTTGTTCAGCACCGACCAGTAGACCATGCCGGTGGTGATGTTGTTGGCTTTACCCAGGTTCACGTCGATGAACCTCTCGTAATGGCCGAGGTCCAGGTCGGTCTCGGCGCCGTCCTCGGTCACGAACACTTCGCCGTGCTGGTAAGGGTTCATAGTCCCGGGATCAACGTTGATATAAGGATCAAGTTTCTGGATGGTGACCGAGATGCCGCGGGACTTGAGCAGGCGGCCGAGCGACGCCGCGGTTATGCCCTTCCCCAGGGACGAAACCACGCCCCCGGTCACGAATATGTATTTAGTTCTTTTTATCTCTTCCATCTTATTGTACCCAAGCCCTCACCCACCAACAATGTTATCCTCAATTCTACGTGGTAATTTCATAATCTTCAACCGGGTAATGCGCCGCTTCAGCACTTTCTCGACCGAGATCTGAACGTCGTCATACCTTAGAACGTCCCCCACCGCCGGCACCTTGCCCAATGAGCCGAACACAAAACCGGCGATCGTATCGTATTCCTTTTCCGGCAGGGCAACCTCCAGCTCGCGGTTGATGTCGGCGATCGCCAGCTTTCCGTCCGCCAGATAGGTGTTCTCGTCCACTTTTTCGATGTTCTTTTCCAGCCTCTCGAATTCGTCGTGGATCTCGCCGACGATCTCTTCCACCAGGTCTTCCATGCTGACCAGCCCGGCGGTCACTCCGTATTCGTCGACCACGACCGCTACATGGGTGCGCGCCGCCTGCATCTGGTGCAGCAGGTCATCCAGCCGTTTCGCCTCGGGAACAAAGATCGCGGCCCGCAGATAATCCCTTAAGCTCCCGTCCCGCGGGCAGTTAAGCAGGTCTTTGGCATAGACCACTCCGATAATATTGTCTATGTTCCCCTCAAACACCGGTATGCGGGAATGGCCGGAATCGTTTATGACCGCGATCACTTCTTCGATCGCGGTTGAATCTTCCACCGCCCGGATATCCGGCCTCGGGGTCATCACTTCCATTACCGTCGTATCCCCGAACTCGAAAATGGAGGAGAGCATATCCTTCTCTCCTTTTTCGATCACCCCTTCCCGGGCCGAAGTAGCGATCAGGAACTTAATTTCATCCTCCGTGACCAAAGCTCCGCTCTCCGGCATCCGCCCGCCAAAAAGAAAGATCAGCGGCCTGGATATAATGGTAAGTAGCCAGGCCACGGGGGTTAAGATCCAGGCAACCACGTAGATCGGCCAGGAAGTCAAAACAGCGATTGGTTCAGGATGTTTGATCGCGATCGTTTTGGGCGTGATCTCGCCGAAGATAAGCAGGAAAAAGGTCATCACCCCGGTCGCGATACTGGCCGCCACCCCTGCCCCTCCCCAGTTATGCGCCGTCGTCCAGCCGTAAACGATCGTCGTGGCCAGGGCGCCCGAGCCAATGTTCGCGATGTTGTTACCGATCAGGATGGTGGAGAGCAGCTTGGCCGGGTCTTCCTTCAGCTTCATTATCAATCCCGCTCCCGGCAGCCGCCGCTCCTGCATATGCTCCACTTTGAGGCGGGAAAGCGAGGTAAAAGCGGTTTCCGTCAGCGAGAAGAACGCGGAAAATAATATGCAGACAAAAAGGATGATCAGTTCAATCCACATTTTTCCCCATTCTTTGCTCCGCTTCGGAGGGCAAGCATCTCCTTGTGCGTGTAGCCGAGTACGTGCAGGGTCCCGTGCACCGCCAGGCGCGTAAGCTCTTCGCCAAGCGTGACGCGGTATTCCCTCGCCTGCCTCCTCGCCTGCGGAAGCGATATGTAAATATCGCCCAAAAGACCGTTCTCATTGATATTAAAAGAAAGCACATCGGTGGTCTTATCTTTGCGGCGGTATTCCCGGTTCAGTTTTCTGACCAGTTTATCCCCGACCAGCGAAATGCTGATCGTGCCTTCGGCCTTATCTTTTTTCATTACTTTCATCACATTTTTCCTAATTAAATTTACCATCCCCAAGAAACCTGCGACTGAACGTCGCGGTTTCTTGAAATTAACAGTAATTTTGGAACCGCGAAGTTTATTCGCAGGTTCCAAAATTCTATTCCTCATCATACTCCGCGATGTTTCTAAGTTCGCTGATATCGGCGCCCAGTCCGATCAGTTTCTTGTCCAGCCCTTCATATCCACGCTCAATAAAGCGGTCAATATCCTCGATCAGCGTCTCACCCTCCGCCGCCAGGCCGGCGATGATCATTGCCGCTCCCGCCCGCAGGTCGCGGCTTTTGACCGGAGCGCCCTGAAGCTTGGAAACGCCGGTCACGATCGCGCTCCGGCCTTCGAGCCGGATCTCCGCGCCCATGCGCTTGAGCTCCTGCACGTGCATGAAACGGTTCTCAAATACGGTCTCGGAGACGACCGACGTGCCCTGCGCCAGCGCCAGAAGCGTGAGCATCTGCGGCTGCATGTCGGTGGGGAATCCCGGAAAAGGCTGGGTCTTGATGTCGACCGCCTTCAAACCGTCTGGCACCCTGATCCTGACCTGGTCCACCTCTACCCCAACCATGATCCCCGCCTGCCGCAGTTTGGTGATCAGGGGTTCGAGATGTGAAACATTGACGTTCTTTACCAGGACTTCGCCGTGGGAGACCGCGGCCGCGATCATGAGCGTCCCGGCCTCGATCCGGTCCGGAATAATCGTATGCTCGACCGACTGCAGGGAGGATACGCCCTGGATCCTTACCGTTTCGGTGCCGGCGCCTTCGATCCGGGCTCCGGCCTTGTTCAAGAATTCCGCCAGGTCGACTATTTCCGGTTCGCGCGCCGCGTTCTCTATGACCGTTTCTCCCTCCGCCAGCGACGCCGCCATGATTATGTTCTCGGTCGCTCCGACCGAGGGAAAGTCCATCAGGATCCGGTCTCCCTTGAGTTTTTTTGCCCGGGCGATCACAAAGCCGTGCTCCAGTTCTACTTTTGCCCCCAGCGATTCGAGTCCCTTGATATGAATATTGACCGGACGAGAGCCGATCGCGCAGCCGCCGGGCAGCGGCACTTTGGCGAACCCGGTACGCGCCAGGAGCGGCCCCATGATAAAAAACGAGGCGCGCATTTTGGTTACCAGCTCATATGGCGCCACGTGCTTGACGTAATCGTTGACCCAGACGCGAACCGTGTTTGGTTTCAGGTATTCCGCCCTGAGACCCAGCGTCCGCAGTACCCGGATCATGGTAACAATATCCAAAAGATCGGGCACCGACCGGATGGAGGATATTCCGTGGGTCAATATGGTTGCGGCCAGAATCGGCAGCGCCGCATTCTTGCTGCCGGAAACCGTGACCTCGCCTTTAAGCTTTTTCCCGCCGACGACCAGTATTCTTCTCATGCCCTAAACTCGTTGGGCTTTTTGTCGGTGTAGCCGAAATGATGCATGACCGCCTGCACGATCCGTTCCGAGGCGTGGCCGTCGCCGTAAGGATTGACCGATCGGGTCATTTTTGCGTATTCTTTTTTATCCAGCAGGAGCTTTTCGGTCTCGTTGAACACCGCTTCCTCCGAAACCCCGATCAGCTTCACCGTTCCCGCCGTAATCGCCTCCGGCCGTTCGGTCTTTTCCCTCAATACCAGGACCGGTTTTCCGAGAGATGGGGCTTCTTCCTGCACTCCGCCGGAATCGGTCAGGATGATATAGGCCGCTTTCATTAGATGGACAAAAGGCTCGTAGTCCATCGGCTCGGTGATGTCGACATTATTTACCTCTCCCAAAATGTCCCGGGCCGCGCTCTGAACCATTGGGTTTTTGTGCGCCGGGAAGATGATCTGGACCTCTTTTTCATATTTCCGGGCGATCCGGCCGATCGCGTTCATGATCGCGCTCATGGGCGCGCCGAACGATTCGCGCCGGTGCGCGGTCACCACGATCAGCTTTTTTGCTGGGTCGATCTTAAGTCCGGTTTTCTGGATATCAAACTTTCTTTGAGAGACCATGAGCAGGGCGTCGATCACAGTGTTGCCGGTGAGGTAGATGTCTTTGTCTAAGATACCTTCCCCCTTCAGCTTGAGCGCCGCGTTCTGGGTGGGAGCGTAATGCTGGTCCGCCACCACCGAGATCAGCCGGCGGTTGACCTCTTCCGGGAACGGCCGCCATTTGTCGCCCGTTCTTAATCCGGCTTCAACGTGCCCGATCGGGATCTTGTTGTAAAACGCGGCCAGGGCGGCGGCGAAGGCGGTGGAGGTATCACCCTGCACCAGAAGCATGTCCGGCTTTTCCCTGAGGATTATGTTCTCAAGCCCCTGCAGGGTCTTGACCACGATCCGGGAGAGGGTCTGCTCCGCTTCCATAATATCCATGTCGTAATCGGGGCGAATGTCGAAAATATGCATGACCTGCCGGAGCATCTCGTGGTGCTGTCCGGTGGAAACGATGATGCCCTGCAGGATATCCGGGTGCTTTTCCACTTCCAGTATGACCGGGGCCATCTTGATCGCTTCCGGCCGGGTGCCGAACACGAACATTATTCTTTTTCGGTTGAACATAAATTCCTTTTAAATCCGAACATCCTAAATCCGAATTCCGAACATGGTATCGCCTTTGTCCCGATCAAATCGGGACTTCGGCGGATCATATTATATAATAAAAAATCATTGTTCGGATTTCTGACATTAGGATTTCGGATTTTTTCAATTACCTCTGCAGCGAAAGCACGACCGCGCCGATGCTTAATAAAAAGCAGGCGATATAAATGGCCATGACCGCTTCCCTCTGCGAAAATCCAGCCCTTAAGAGCATATGATGAATGTGCTTGCTGTCGGCGGAAAAAAGCGATCGCCGCTCCCCCAGCCGGCGGCCGATCGCGAACATGGTGTCAAAGATCGGAACTCCCAGGATCATGACCGGGATCACCAAGGCGACCACCAGCGTGGTCTTGAACACCCCGAGGATCGAAGCACAAGCAAGAATGAATCCCAAAAAGTAGCTCCCGGAATCTCCCAGGAAGATGCGCGCGGGAAAAAAATTATAGCGCAAAAACCCGAGCGCGGAGCCGCAGAGGATGAGCATTATAATGGCCGCGCTGATCTGGTGCGTGCGCAGGGCCACGAAGAAAAGCGTGCCGGCAGAAATTGCAGTAACGCCCGCGGCCAGCCCGTCGAGCCCGTCGATCAGGTTAATGGCGTTGGTCATGCCGACCAGCCACAGAATAGTGAGCAGGATGCCGAACCACCCCAGCTGCAACAGGCCGTTAAAGGGATTGGAAATAAAATTGATGGAGACGCCTAAATAAATGACCAACAGGGCGACCAGGATCTGCCAGACAAACTTGGCCATCGGCCGCAGCCTCCAGAGATCGTCAAGCACGCCGAGGATGAGGATCAGGGTTCCCCCCAACGCGATCGCGAGAAGATGCTTGCCGTCAAAACCTATCCCTATATATTTTCCGATTGCAACGGAAAATGAAAGCGCGACCATGAACCCAAGGTAGATCGCCAACCCTCCCAGTCTGGGGATGGCGGTTTTATGTACCTTCCTTTCGTTCGGCAGGTCGACCGCCCCGATCTTTTCGGCAAGATTTTTGATAAGCGGCGTCAAAAGGATGGTAACGAACATGGCTATTAAAAAGGCGGGAATATAAATAAGCATCTCGGGATTGTATTTTATCACCATCAGGTACAGTTTTCAATAGGTGGAAGGATATCTGTCACCCTCACCCATCTATTTCTAAGCAGTATAACTTGATCCTATTCCCCCTCTCCCAAAGGGCGAGGGGGTTGTTGATTCCCTTACAATATCCAGGCCCTCTCCCTCTGGGAGAGGGAGGCAAGAATAAGATTAACTTATAGAGATTTGCGGGTGAGGGCGTTTTGCGAAACTGAACACTCGCGTGGATGGATTACCGGCTGTCGTGATATAATTGATTTGTAATACGTAATCGGTAAAGCGTAATATGAATAAAATGTTTTTGATTAAGTATTACAAATTGCGTATTACAGATTACGGAGGCAAACATGAATTTCGACATCGAAGAAGAACATTTTACGGTATTTAACCTGCTTTTACTGCTGCTGGTCTGGCTGATCACCTGCAACCTGATCATCTACTTTAACCTTTATTTCCATTTCCTGCCGGTCTTGATCGCCATCCTGCTGGGATTATTTGATTCCGTTCTGGCGCTGGCGATCGTGATCATCACGATTTACATTTCCGTTCAATGGATCCGCCATCATAACCTGGGCTGGTGGTTTTTGATCGGATTGATCGTGCTTTTCATCCTGTCCTACGGGCTGGAATTGACGGTGAAGAACATCTTCGTTCGCGAGCAGATCTTCAACCAGCAGATGAAGTAAGGTCTATCAACGAATATTAAACGGATCAACGGATAGAAATATTATTGACACTCTGTTGATCTCCCACCCAAGCAGTTAGCCTACTTGGGAGGGTTCCGGTAAAAAGATAAACCGAAGGAAGAGCAGTCCCGAGCAGAGCGAGGGACGTTGAGGAACGTAGTTCCTCAAAATGACAAAAGTTATCCGGTTCGAAAAGTAAAGTATGGCG
>CAIYXV010000132.1 GCA_903930225.1 uncultured bacterium
ACGGTAAGGGAATTGAAGCCGTCGGCGGGGGCGGGGTTCGTCGTCGCCTATACCGGCGCCATCCTGACCATGCCCGGGCTTCCAAAGCATCCGGCGGCGGAGAACATGGACATCGATGAAGCGGGAAAGATAACAGGATTGTTCTAATGATCAAACTTAAAAAAATAGAAAAGGCGGTAAAAGATATTTTGTTGGCGATCGGAGAGGACATCAATCGCGAAGGGTTGAAAAAAACGCCTCAACGGGTCGCCGAGATGTACGCGGAGCTTTTTTCCGGCGTGGGCAATGATCCGTCAAGCCAGCTTACCTCGTTCAAGCAGGGCGAACACGAAGAAATGGTAATGGTCCGGGACATTCCCTTCTATTCCATCTGCGAACACCATCTGATCCCGTTCATCGGCAAGGCACATGTGGTCTATATCCCGAAAGCGGGCCGGGTTACCGGGCTTTCGAAGCTGGTGCGCGTGATCGAGGGCTACGCGAAGCGCCCGCAGGTGCAGGAAAATCTCACTTCCCAGATCGCGGACACGATCATGGAAAAGCTCAAGCCCCATGGGGTCCTGGTGGTGATCGAGGCCGAGCATTTGTGCATGTCGATGCGCGGGGTTAAAAAACCGGGAGCCACGGCTGTAACTTCAGCGGTAAGAGGGGTATTCAGGAACAATCCGACCACCCGGGCGGAAGCGCTGTCCCTTATTAAGTTTTAAATTCCCGGATGTTGGGATCGTGGGAATAATTCGGCATCAGTTTTAACGGATCGCTTATCTTGCCTTCCCTGATCATTTTTTCCCCGATCAGCGCGGTGTTAAAACCGGTCGGTATATTGAAATGCCCGACCGCTATCTTTGTGTCGGGATTAAGTTCGGCCACTTTGGCCATTACCTCGCCGCAATTTCCGGTAAGATATATCTCCTTCCTGATACGGCTTAAAAATCCGCATAATTTGTCAAAATGAATTACCAGATCCTTGGTCAGTCTTTCAACTTTACCTTTACGCGACCGGAACAGGGCGAAATTATAATCATCTTTGCAGGCATCGGTTACGGCCCCGATCAGGCAATCAGCGCCGGCAAGATTAAGCGCCAGGACGTGAAGGGTAGACACCGCGGCCAGGCTGATCTTATTGACCTGGGCGAAAGTCTTGGCAAAAGCCAACCCGCCCCTCAATCCGCTGTAAGCGCCGGGACCGGCCACGACCGCCACTCCATCGATAATGGCGTTGCTTTCTTCCGCCATTTTTTTAACGTAGAGAACGATGTCTTCGGTAAACGCCCGCTTTCCAGAGAGCGTGATCTCCGCCAGCAGAGCGCCGCCGCTCGTAAGCGCCGTCGAGATTGAATTGGTCGCGCTTGATATCCCGAGAATTGCCATGTTTATTTGTTTCCTTATATCATCAGGAACTAAAAATCGAAGTTGGTTATGAACTTTCTTTTATGGTCGTCCAGGTATTCTATTTTTATCTCTTTCACGTGCCGGGGGAGCATTCTGCCCATCTTTTCCGCCCATTCTATTAGGGTTATCCCGTCCCGGGTAAAATATTCCGCGATCCCCAGCTCGTCGATCTGGGATAAATCGTCGAGGCGATACAGGTCGATGTGGTAGAGCGGATATAATCCCTGATATTCGTTTATTAGAACAAAAGTGGGGGAGGTCACCAATTCTACAATGTCCAGCGCCCGGGCGATCCCCTGGACCAGCGTGGTCTTGCCGGCGCCAAGCGTGCCGAAGAGCGCGACCACATCCTTTGGCTTAAGCGATTTGCCGATCCGGTACCCGAGGTCCTGCGTTTCCCCGGCGGAAGCGGTCTCTATTACCACCGCTCGAAATCGTCGTAGCCGCCGCCTCGCTTTATTTCCTTAAAGCCCGGCAGCTCATCGTCGTATTTTTCTCCCGCTTCGTTCTTCTTGTCTTCGTACAGGTCCTCGACCGTTTTTTCAAGTATGGGGTGGATCGCGCGCGGAGCGATCTCTTTTAACGGGAGCAGCACAAAGAGGCGCTCGTGCATCTGCGGATGCGGGATCTGCAGTTTGTCATCGCTTATTACCTGGTCGCTGTACAATAATATATCGATATCGATCGTCCGCGGTCCCCATTCGACTTCCCGCTCCCGGCCCAGCGCGGTCTCGATCTCCTGGAACTTCTCGAGCAGTTCGTACGGGGAGAGGGTGGTGCGGATCATGACTGCGGCGTTGATGAACGCGGGCTGGTCGCCGCCGCCCTCGGCTTCGTTTTCGTGATTGGTCGATCTTTTAAGAATGTCGATGCCCTTGACCTTGCCCAGCAGAAATACCGCCTGCTCGATATATTCTTCGCGGTCGCCGACATTGCTGCCCAAGCCGAGATACACGATCTGAGGTTCGCCTTTTTTATATTTTTTCGCCGGTTTGGCTGCTTTTGCCGGTTTAGCTGCCTCTGCCGGTTTGACCAGGGCCTTTTTTATCAGCTTCTTGGCCGGCTTTTTTACGGGTTTTGCTTTCACTTTCTTCTTTGCCATGCTAGATCCTCCTAACGATCGCATCCGCCATTTTGGCGGTCCTTTTCATCTTTTTAACGTCGTGCACACGTATTATATCCACTCCGCCCGAAATTGCAATAGCCAAAGTCGCGGAAGTTCCTTCGATCCGCTGGTCCGGAGGAAGGCCTAAAACAGAGCCAATGGTCGATTTGCGGGAGGTCCCGATCAGGATCGGATTTCCCATGGACCTGAACTCTCTTATTCTCCTTAAGATCTCGAGATTTTGTTCCGGAGTTTTGCCGAAACCGAACCCGGGGTCGATAATGACGCAGCTACGCGGAACCCCGGCATTTTCGGCTATTTCAACGCTTTTGTCAAGATATTCCATTATCTCTCCGATCAGATCCCGGTAGCCGGTCCGTTTTTGCATTTTCCTGGGCGTGCCGCTGGTGTGCATGACGATCACCGGAACATTATATTTCGCGGCGACCTTTGCCATTTTTTTATCGTATCTCAATCCCGAAATATCGTTTATAATCCCGGCTCCCGCCTTTACGGCCGCCTCCGCGACCAGTGCCTTCCTGGTATCGATCGAGATCATTACCCGCTTTTTCCTTAATATTTTTATCACCGGCAGGACGCGTTCCAACTCGATCCCGGCGGGGACCGGATCGGCCCCGGGCCGGGTGGATTCTCCCCCGATGTCGATCAGGTCGGCGCCTTCCTTTATCATCTCTTCCGCCCGGTTGAGCGCATCTTTAAGGGAGAAGAATTTTCCACCGTCGGAGAACGAATCCGGGGTGACGTTCAATACCCCCATGATATAGGTTTTCTTGCCGAAAACCAGCTTCTTGCCATTGATCGTGACCGGTTCCGGGATCCCATCGTAATTTTTTAACGTCCGGGCGATCTGTTTTGAGAGCCGCGGAAGACTGAACTGGTGCAGCAGCAGTTTGCGGCATAATAGCGTAAATTGCTTCAGTGTGCCCATGATCAGCAGGTCAGTCTTTTTGGCCGAAAGATCGAGCGAGCCGTAGCTGGTCGCGGCCTCCCCGCCGTAGGAAAGCATTTCCTGTTTGATGATATTGGCGGCGATGGTTGGAACATCGTTCAGCTTGAGCGCCCGGAATACGCTTTTTTCGCACATGATCCGGACACCGGCGGGATCTGCGCCAAGTTTAAAAAGCTCCAATCTGGCGTGCCGGGGTGAGGGGACTTCGATGATCCTCATATTCGGGTAAGGGTGAGCTTGACCGCTTTTTTCGTCTTCGGGTCGACCTTGGCTCTCTCGTCGATCCGCTGGCCGGCCACCCAAATGATCCTTCCCCCGGACTCCACGATCGGGACCAGGTCGCGTTCCTCCTGCGGGATCTTCTGGTCTACAAAGAAATCCTGTATCTTTTTTACGCCTTTCATTCCCAGGGGATAAAAACGGTCGCCGTCCTTGCGCGAGCGGACGATCAGCTCGCGCCCTGCTTCCTCATAATCCAGATACGCCGTGTCGCTTGATCCATCAAACTCTGCGTTCGGGTTATCAACTATCTCTGCGGAGAGCTTGATCCCGGACTCTTTGACGGTGACCTCTCCCGGAACGGGAAGGCTGTAATAAAATGATATCTTTTTGAGCTCCTGCGGCCGCTCTTTGGTGATGGTCAGCGAATTGCGGCTGCCGACGGCGTAAATGCTGTCCGGCAGGTGCAGTTCCCAGCGTTCGGTCTGATCGATATTTTTTATTATATTGTGAACATGGGAGAACGAAAGTTCGGCCAGGTTTCCCTTTACCCGCTCGATCGCGGTGCGGATCAGATGGCCTTCTATGGGCGGTTCCAGTTCCCTCAATTTTACCGCGTCCAGGGTAAGCGAATTATCCTTTTCGCCGGACGTGATGTCCGCGAGCGCTTCTTTGGTCTTGGTTTCTATGTAAAGATAATCTTCCGTAAGGAGGAGCACGGTCTGGAGCAGTATCTCCTTGATGTTCAAATTGTATATCTTCAGCTGCGGGATGAGTTTCAGGCGCACCCGGTTCCTCAAGTATTTTGATTCATAATTGGTATGATCGATCCTGGGCACGAGCTTGAGGGTGGCGATGTACTGGTCGATCTCCTTGCGCCAGGTTTTGATCAGCGGGCGCACGATATTCCCCCTGACCGGCGGGATCCCGGTCAGGCCCTTTAGTCCCGCTCCCCGCAGGAGCCGCATGAGGAAGGTTTCGACCGAATCGTCCGCGGTATGGCCAAGCGCGATCTTGTTGGCGTTCACTTTCTGCGCCACGTTCCGATAAAATTCGTATCTTAACCTCCGTCCGGCGTCCTCCAGGCTCAATTTATTCCTGGCGGCGTAGGCGGCGACGTCCTGCGATTCGGAAAGGCAGACCAGCCCCAGTTTCTTGGCCAGTTGTTCCACATATTTCTGGTCCATGTCCGCGTCATCCTTTCGCAGCATGTGATTGAGGTGCGCCACATAAATGAACGAAAGCCCCAGTTCCTGCTTCAGCTCAAAAAGAAGATGAAGCAGCGAGGTGGAATCGGCCCCGCCGGATACCCCCGCCACGATCGAGTCCCCGGGGGAGAGCATCTTGTATTCCCGGATCGTCTCAAGCGTTTTGTCTTTCAGCATAACTTGTCCGCCAGCGCCGAGATATAAGGGATCCGCTGATTTTCACCAAAGAGCGAACGGGTGGCCAGATAAATGGCATACACCAGCATGGCCAGATAGGAAAGGTTGGCGAGAATATCCAGCGGCGGCAGATAGAACAGGCTCCAGATAAAACCAAGAAGGAACCGGAGCAGCATCACCAGCAGGCCGTAAAACAGCCATAAGAACATTGATTGCGCCGCGGCGTAAGAAAGAAAATGGGATTTCCTTCTATCCGTCAGGATTATATACAGTGACGGGATAAAAAAAGCATAAGCGGCCGCGGCCAGCAGTTTATCTTCGTTAGTTATTTCTTCCATAAATATAATGCCGGGGGCCAGGATCGAACTGGCGACCTAGGGCTTATGAGTCCCTCGCTCTAGCCAACTGAGCTACCCCGGCCAATGTGATAATTTTATCATATAAAATAATGCTTGCAAAGACGGCATATTTATTGCTAAAATTAGCCCGTATGCAAGCCGTAAAGATAATGGTGGTGGACGACGAGTCCTCGGTCCTCGAATCGTTCAAGATGATCCTTAAGATCAAGGATTATGACGTTGACACTTTTTTAAATGGCTCTTCAGCAATGGCTGCATTTGAAAAAGGGAAATATGATATGGCGTTTGTTGACATGATTCTTCCTTGGGGCGAAGAGCAAGCAAATAGAAGCGTTTACGGCGGACTTGATGTATTAAAAAAGATTAAAGAGATCGATCCTGAAGTCGAAGTTATCATTGTTACCGCTTATGCGGACGATAAATCCCATGCCAATGCCATTACCCTGGGCGCGCTTGAATACTTGAGAAAACCGTTCATGATGGAAGAGATCTACGAGCTGGCGGAGAGGGCTTTAAAGCGCCGCCGTACCAAAGGGATAAAAAGAGAAGCGCAGACCCCCCCGCCGTCTATTCATTGAATGTTTGAATGAGGTAATTTTATTTGAATAATCAAAAAATTAAAATAGCGGTTGTTGATGATGAGCCGAATGTCGTTGAATCCTTTAAAATGATTTTATCACTTAGGGATTATGAATGTATCGGATTCTCAGATGGGAAATCATTTTTAAATAATTTAAAGAAAGATGAATACGATATAGCTTTTTTTGATTATAAGCTTCCTGAAATGGATGGCATAGAGTTGCTTAGGCGGACAAAAGAAATCGATCCAAATATAGAGGTTATAATTGTGACCGCTTATGCCACGGATGCTTCTCACGCAAATGCTATCACCCTGGGCGCGCTAGAATACTTGAGAAAACCGTTCCTGATGGAAGAGATCTACGAGCTGGTCGAAAGAGCCTTAAAGCGCAGAAGGATCAAAGGGATCAAAAAAGAGCCGACCGCCCCTCCGCCCAGCGGCATCCACTGAAATATAAATCCGAAATCCGAATGTTCGAAATCCGAATGATGTTTTAATTATTATAATATGCCGCAGGCATACAATGTTCGGATTTAGGATTTCTGATATTCGGATTTAAATTCAATCCTGCCGGCCGATATTCACCATTTTTTCGATCGCCGAACGGGCGCGGTTCGCGATGTCTTCCGGAACAGTTATTTCCGTTTTAAGGTCTTCCAGCGACCATAAGATCTTTTCCAGCGTGGTGAGCTTCATATTGGGGCAGACGGCGAGCGGGGAGGCGGGATAAAAAAGCTTGTCCGGGTTCTCTTTCTTAAGCCGGTGCATAAGCCCGATCTCGGTGCCGACGATGATCTCCCTGGCGCCTGAGCTCTTCGCGAATTTCAGCATGCCCCCGGTCGAAAGCACCTCATCCGCAAGCGCGATCACCTCCGGCCGGCATTCCGGATGCACGATCACTTTGGCCGCGGGGTGCTCTTCTTTAAGCTTTTTGATCTGCTCCAGGGTGATCTTCATATGGGTGGGGCAGAAGCCGTCTGAAAAATAAAATTTCTTGCCCTTTACCTTTGTGGCGACGTACATGCCCAGGTATTTATCCGGCACGAAGAGGATCTCATCGGCATCGGTTAAGGAATTGACCACGTTGACGGCGTTGGCGGAAGTGCAGCAGATGTCGGATTCGGCTTTTACCGCGGCCGATGAATTCACATAGCAAACCACCTTCGCCCCGGGGTGTTCTTCTTTCAGCTTTTTCAGCTTGGGGACGGTGATCATATCGGCCATGGGGCAGCCGGCAATGACCTCGGGCATGAGCACGGTCTTTTTGGGGGACAGGATCTTGGCGGTTTCGGCCATAAAGTAAACACCGCAGAAAACGATCAGTCCGGCTTCGGTCGTTGAGGCGATAATCGAGAGGCCGAGCGAATCGCCGACGTGATCGGCGACGTCCTGGACCTCGTCCGGCTGGTAATTATGCGCGAGAATTACGGCCCGGCGGGCCTCCTTGAGCTTTTCGATTTCAGAGGCGAGATCTTCAGTCAACGCTGATTACTGAATTCTCTGATCCGATATTGTTCGGTTTGTGGTTTGCCGAGGGATCGAGCATCCATTCCCCGTCAACTATGAATTTATATTCATGCTCGCCCGGGGCCATCGGGGCCAGGGTGGACCAGTTGTTCCCTCTTCCTTTTTTCATCATTATAGGATGGTCCTGCCATTCGGTGAAATCGCCGGCCACGAAAATCGACCGGTATTCTTTATCGGCCTTGAACGTGAATTTTACTTTCTTGTTCGCCATTTTATCTGCCATTTTATTTTCCTCCCTGCCTGCCTACCGGCAGGCCTCGATTATTCCTCCGCCCAGCACTTCGTTTCCCAGATAGAAGACGACCGACTGTCCCGGCGTGATCGCCCTTTGCGGCTGGTTGAATTTCAGCCTGACTTTTTCCCGGTCCATCGGAAACAGTTCCGCGGCGGATTCGATGCTATTATAGCGAACCTTTGCTTTAACTTCAACGGGGGTTGTGAAAAATATTCCGGAGATCATATTGACCGGTCCCGCGGTCAGTTCGTCTTTGAACAGGTCCGGGTCATTGCCGATGATCACGGCGTTCTTTTCCGGATCGATGCCGACCACGTATTTTTTGGCCGCGTGGGCGCCGATCCCGCTGCGCTGCCCGATGGTATAAAAGATGATCCCGTTGTGTCGTCCGACCTCTTTTCCCATAAGATCGATGATCGGTCCCGGTTTGGCGGCTTCCGGTATCTTCTCTTTTAAAAATCGGCCGTAATCATCGTCCTCGATAAAACAGATCTCCTGGCTTTCTTTTTTCTCCGCTACCGGCAGTTTTAGCTTCCGGGCGATATCTCTGACCTCTTTCTTTGTCAGCTCACCCAGAGGGAAGAGGGTATGGGCCAGTATATCTTGGGTTAAGGTGTAAAGAACATATGACTGATCTTTTATTGGATCGAGGCCTTTGAGGAGCTTAAAACCCTCACCCCTTTTATTCCCCTCTCCCAGAGGGAGAGGGGATATTATCCTTGCATAATGGCCCGTCGCCACATATTCCGCTCCCAGCTCTTTGGCTTTCTTAAGGAGCAGATCGAACTTGATGAACTGATTGCAACGGATACAGGGATTGGGAGTCCTCCCGTTCTTATATTCCTCAATGAAATTGTCGATAACGAGATTTTCGAAGTCTTCCTTAAAGTTGACGGTGTAATGCGGGAATCCAAGGATATCAGCGACCTTCTTAGCGTCTTTGGCCGCGTCAGCGGAACAGCAGCCGCGGTCGGATGAACTTTTGGAACAATAAAGATTCATCGTGATGCCGATCAGGTCGTATCCCTGTTTTAAAAGGAGGGCGGCGGCAACGGAAGAATCGACCCCGCCGGACATGGCGGCGAGCACTTTCCCCTTATTGATGAAATTTTTTGTTTCATTCATAGATATGATTATATCATGACCAATCTAACCGAAATAAAACCGGCGCTCTCTCAATTAATGTTCCGCGGATCCAGCAAGTTGCCGCCGTACCTAGACACTTACCATTTAGCACTGCGCCACGCACCGCTTCCGCCGTATCAATATCGCGAAGTTTTACTTGATGCCGGCGCTGACGGGCGGGCATTCCGGGCAATCATAACCATAGCTGCCCCTGTCAAAGAACTGACGATCAATTCGGTGTCAGATTTTACGCTGTCCTATGAAGGAACACTTGGCCAGGGGCTCGGCAATAATCATTTCGCCGCCCTGGCTGAAGCGAAAACCTTCAAAGTGATTGACCCCTTCTTACCCCTCTGGAATAAAAGGGCCTCTTTCTCCTCTTTTGCCAGGGAGCGACTGGCCAAGATCGAAGAGCTCGGCAGACGCTACTTGCTCTCTGCCTCAATGCCAGCGGATGTCGTACTCGCTCCCTGGGCCTGTAACTGCTGCTTTGAAACACAATATCTGGACTATCTAAAAAGTGTTTTTGACCTGCAGGGGCTGGGCTCGCTGTTGATCATCAGGATCCCGGCCCGCGATCTCGGCCAGGTCCCGATCCAGATGGCGAATTCACCGCTCCTGGCCTGGATGGCTGCCGCCGGTTTTCAGCCGGTTTGGCTGCTCGGGTTTGACAATGTTCGCTATGATAATGATCTCTCCCCTTCCGGCCCGATCGCCGGTCGGAGCAGCGCCCTCTTCCCGCTGTCCGAGAATGATCTTATTAGGAACTTTTGGGACCTGCTCCAACAGCTGTCAGCAGCCGCCTTTCAGTCTTATTGCCCAATGGAAGATTTTTCTTTAACGTACATGTTCAATCTATACCTGGTTTTTCAGCGGATGGAATTGATGAATAAATCGGTTTTAAACCGGATTTTCGCTGAAGCTATTCAATGGGAAAGAGGACATGCTGCGGAACGCCGCTCAACTGACAAAACTGACATTCCGCGATTACTGGAGGATTTTTTTCGTTCACTGCCTTCTTTGATCGAGCAGTCCGGCAAATAAACCTTCATTTACTTCTTAATGCTCATGCTGTTCCATCGGCTCCTTGCCTTGCAGTGAAGAAGGCCGGCCAGAAGGCACCGCCGGACATGGCGGCGAGTATTTTTGGTTTTCTGCGGCTCATATATGCATTATATCAAAATAGCCTGAAATTAGTGAATATATGCGCCGAAAATGAATGGTAACGTTTAGAAAATAGGAAGGAGAAAAAATGGGGCCAAAAGATGTAAAATTCGGAACACGACCTTTTCCATATGCGGGATTAAGAAACGGAGGTTTTGAGGCTAGATTCATCGCTCAATTTAACCAAAACTCATTGATTGGATCAAGGGTATTTCCCAAAAATGGAGAATTGACGAAAATTGGATTATTTAAATTCGTCGGGGATGATCTCGCGATAACGTCAAACTGCGTAAAATATCTTTTGGGGCGGGATAAGAAGATAGCGGGGATGGAAAGAACGCATATTGATGAAGTGGTTGGCAAATTGTCAAATAACGAAAGACTTTTTCTTGGAGAATTGACTCATCAGATTGAGGAGGTATATGCAGAAATTTTCCGACAGGAAGAAGGCGTGAGGGTTGAAGCGTTGGATCCGGAGCATCTTAAAGCAGCGAAACGATGGGGAGTAGATATCGAACTGCCGCAGCCGACGACCAATCATATTAAATGGGTCATTGATCAAACTGCAAAGAAGCTGAGCATGAATACTTCTTTAATGAAAAAAGTTCTTAGTATATTAAATCTTGAATTAAGATAGAACTAAACTAGTGTTCGTGCTCTTCAAGCGGTTCCTCGTGCGGTTTGAAACCAGGCAATCCTTTTCCAGTCGTCTTCTTTAAATAATCGTCGATCGCGGCCTGTACGGCCTCTTCGGCCAGCACCGAACAGTGCATCTTTACTTTTGGCAGGCCGTCCAAAGCTTCGGCGACTGCCTTGTTCGTCAGCTTCAACGCTTCCTCAAGCGTTTTCCCTTTTATCAGCTCGGTGGCCATGCTTGAGGTCGCGATCGCGGCGCCGCAGCCGAAAGTTTGGAATTTGACGTCGGTTATGATGTTGTCCTTTACTTTGATGTACATTTTCATGATATCGCCGCAGACCGGGTTCCCGACCTGACCGATCCCGTTGGCGTCCGGCAATTCGCCCACGTTCCTCGGGTGCATGAAATGGTCCATCACTTTTTCACTGTAAGGTCCGGCCATTTTATTTTCCTCCCTTTTTTAGCGGGGACATCGCGCGCAGTTTCTCGACGATTGGCGGCAATACTTCGATTGTGCGGTCAATGTCAGAAACGGTAGTCTGCCTTCCCAGCGTCATCCGCAGACTGCCGTGAGCGAGCGCGTGCGGCACTCCGATCGCCAGCAGAACATGCGACGGATCGAGCGACCCGGACGTGCAGGCGGACCCGCTCGAAGCGGCGATCCCCATCATATCAAGATTCAAAAGGATCGATTCACCCTCCACATATTTTATCGCGATATTCACGTTGTTGGGAAGGCGGGCGGTCGGGTGACCGTTAAGCGTTACCTCCGGTATCTTCTCCATGATGCCCCTGATTAGCTTATCACGCAGGGCCGTTTCTCTCAACGCCGCGGTTGCCATTTCTGCCTGTGCGATCATGCAGGCCGCACCCATGCCGACAATTCCGGGAACGTTCTCGGTCGAGGCGCGCCGGTTGCTTTCCTGGGCGCCGCCGCGAAGGAAGGGAACGATCCTGGTCCCTTTCCTTATATAAAGCGCTCCGACCCCTTTGGGACCATAAAACTTGTGTCCGGACAGGGATAAAAGGTCGGCTTTGATCTTATTAACATCGATCGGCAAGTGTCCGAAGGTTTGCACGGCGTCGGTATGGAAAAAGACGCCTTTTTCCTTGACGATCTTAATTATATCGGCGAGCGGCTCGATCGTACCGATCTCATTGTTGGCGTGCATTATGGAAACCAGAACGGTCTTATCGGTGATCGCCTTTTTCACATCCATCGGATCCACCATGCCGTATTTATCCACCGGCAGATAAGTGACATTAAACCCTCTTTTAGCAAGGAAGTCCGCGCATTCGGTCACGGCGTGGTGCTCGATCTTCGAGGTGATGATATGATCGCCCTTTTTTTCGTTGGCGTAGACGATCCCGGTAAGCGCGAAGTTGTCCGATTCCGTACCGCCGGAGGTGAAGACGATCTCATCCGGCCGGGCATTGATCAGGACCACGACTTTTTCGCGCGCGGATTCGAGCGCCGCTTTTGCCTCCTGCCCGAAAGAATGGATGGAGGACGGATTGCCGTAAATATCCGAAAAGTACGGCTGCATTGCCTTTACCACGTCCGGATGGGCGGGGGTAGTGGCGGCATGGTCAAGGTAAATCCTTTTTGCGTCCATATAGTAATTTTACCATAAAAAACGTATAATTTAAGGCATGGCCGATACTACGCCGATGGTCCGCCAGTATCTAGAAATAAAGGAAAAGCACAAGGACGCCATTCTTTTTTTTCGCCTGGGGGATTTTTATGAGATGTTCTACGATGACGCCGAACTGGCTTCCCGCGAGCTTGACCTGGTACTGACCGGCAGGGGGTCGGATGACAACCGGATGCCGATGTGCGGCATCCCTTACCACGCGGCAGAAAACTATATCGCTCGCCTGATCGACCGGGGCTACAAGGTCGCGATCTGCGAACAGGTGGAGGACCCGAAGACCGCGATCGGGGTAGTGAAGCGGGAAGTTGTCAGGATCGTCACCCCCGGCACCGTGATCGAAGCAAATCTATTATCCGAAAAAAAGAACAATTATCTGGCCGCGGTTTCCCGGGAAGGGAATAAATACGGCCTGGCTTATGTTGACGCTTCGACCGGCGAATTCAGGGTGACGGAGGTTACGGACGCGGAAAAACTGCACGATGAGATCAACCGGATCAATCCCTCGGAAATTTTAATGTCCGATCTTTTGAAAGATGACCTGAAGGTGCGTCAGATGAGGTCGATATTCAAGGATATTTACGACCGGGACGCGGCGGAGCGCAAGCTGACGGAGTTCTTTAAGGTCAAAAGCCTCAATTCTTTCGGCCTTGAAACTGTAGCTGCGGGGTGGGGAGCCGCCTCCGCGATCATTGATTATTTAAAAGACACGCAAAAAACCTCCCTCGACCAGATAAAGGCCATCCATCCCTATCACACGGACGAGTTCATGTTCATCGATTCGAGCACCCGGGACAACCTGGAACTGGTCCAGACGGTCAGGGACCGGTCGTACCGCGGAAGCCTGCTCTGGGTGCTTGACCGGACAAAAACCTCGATGGGCGCGAGACGATTGAGGAGATGGCTTCTTCAGCCGCTTCTTGATCAGCAGAAGATCGAAGCGCGGCTGGACGCGGTTGATGAGTTTTTCACCGACGCCATGCTCCGGGCGGAAGCGGGAAAAAAGCTGATGGACATTTCGGACATTGAACGGGCGGTAGGCCGGATCGCATCCGGCTCGGCCAATGCTCGCGACCTGGTCGCGCTCAAGCAATCCCTGGAAAAAATACCGGCGCTGAAAGCGCTAATGGCAAAGGTTAAAAGTTGTAAATTGAAGGAGATCAATGATCTTCCGGATTTTTCTGACGTGCGGGAACTGATCGAAAAAGCGATCGCCGATGATCCCCCGTTCGTCCTGAAAGAGGGCGGGCTGATAAAACCGGGCTATGACGCGGAGCTTGACGAGATCATGAACATGGCGCGGGAGGGCAAGGACTGGATCGCGCGGCTGGAAAACGAGGAAAGGCAGAGAAGCGGGATCAAGTCCCTGAAAGTCGGATACACGAAAGTTTTCGGCTATTACATTGAAGTGACGAATTCCAATCTGTCGCAGGTCCCCTCTAATTACATAAGGAAACAGACGCTGGTCAACTGCGAGCGGTTCATCACTCCGGAACTAAAAGAAAAAGAATCGATGATCCTCAATGCCGACCAGCGGATGAGAGATGAGGAGTACCGGGTTTTTTGCGGGGTCAGGGCTGAAACCGCCGAACATACCGCCGAACTGCAGGAACTCTCCCGCGTCCTGGCGCAGATCGACGTTTTCCTGTCGCTGGCGGAAGCGGCGGTAGAGAATCAATATGTAAAACCGCATTTGTCGGATGGCCCGAGCATCAGGATAACAGAGGGCAGGCATCCGGTGGTCGAAAAGATGATCGGAGGATATCAATTCGTTCCCAATCATACGGTGATGGATGAGAAGAAAAGCCGGTTCCTTCTGATAACCGGCCCCAATATGGCCGGCAAATCTACCTATATGCGTCAGGTCGCTCTGATCTGCCTGATGGCGCAGATCGGATCCTTTGTCCCCGCCAAAAAAGCGGAGCTCTCCCTGATCGACCGGATCTTCACCCGCATCGGCGCGATGGACGATATTTTTTCGGGCCAGTCGACCTTTATGCTGGAGATGACCGAAGCGGCCAATATTCTCCATAACGCTACCGGGAAAAGCCTGATCATCCTGGACGAGATCGGGAGAGGTACGGCCACTTTCGACGGCATGTCGATCGCCGCGGCGATCGCCGAATACATCCATGAAAAAATAAAAGCGAAGACGCTGTTTGCCACCCACTATCATGAGATCACCCAGCTGGCGGACCATCACCCCGGAATGAAGAACCTCAACGTGATGGTCAGGGAAGAGGGCGACCGGATAACCTTCCTGCACCGGATCGGCGACGGTCCGGCCGACCGGTCCTACGGCATCCAGGTGGCCAAACTGGCGGGCATGCCCAAAACGGTGGTGGACCGTGCCAAAGAAATATATAATACGCTGGAAATGGTAGAGAACGATCTGGGAAAAGGCAAGAGCGTAACAAGGCAAAAGCTACGGACGGGTAAGAATGCGGAGGTTGTGGAAAGACAGCAGGCGAGCCTGTTTTAGGCCGGGAGGATGAAATGAGGAAATTATTTTTCTGGATGGCAGTAATAGTAATGTTTTCTTTCGGCGTTCGGGCTTTCGCTTTGGAAGACGCGATCGTCGGCGGTTTCCGGGGAGGAATGTCGTTCGGCATAAGAACGGAATACCATTTCGTCCAATCTGTTGCCTTAAGGTTGGGGCTTGAGGGCACGACCGGCGAAAATCCTTTGATATTAACGGTCGGCGCCCACTTTTTTAATTTTACATCCCTAAAAGGCGGCCCGAGCCCATGGTTTCTTGGGGCGGGGATTGTCAATCGTTCGGGAAATAACACCATGACCGGGCTTTCAGCATCGCTGATTTACGATCCTCTGGAGAAAAATAATCCATATTTTGCCGAAGTGGGATTGGATCTTTTTAGTTCCCCTAGGTTGGTGGCCGAGGTCGGTTATTATATAGTGCCGGACGCAATCTGGCAGTAGGGTTGTCAACGAATAGCGGTCAACGAATGTTAAACGGATAAACGAATGGGATGATTTCGGATATTTGTTGATTCGTTTCCAATTCGTTGATAGTTTTAACCAACAAAAAAGCCGGAGAACAGGCGTTCCGGCTTAGTTGTAACCAAATAAGAGGTCTTGATTCCTCTCTACATATATATCGTTAAGTTCTTGTAATAATTTCACATTATGATAAAATAGTGGCCGGATTTTCCGCCGGAGGCGGATCCCTGCCCGTCCGGCAGGCGGGCGCCTTTGGCGGACACTTTATTTAAAAATGATCTATAATCAGCTGAGAGGTGATATAAATGGAAGAAGGAAAGAAAGAGGAGTTCAAGGTTTCGGGCCCGGAGATAGTTGAGAAAGTAAAGAATCTCGTTCATGAGGGTAACGTTCGCCGGATCCTGATAAAGCAGGACGGCAAAGTGGTGCTGGAACTGCCGATGACGGTCGCGGCGATCGGTACGATCCTGGCGCCGTTACTAGCGGCGATCGGAGCGTTCGCGGCGCTGGCCACGAATTGCACGATCGAGGTCGAGAGAAAAGAATAAGCTGCGCGTAAGGATACCCACGAATTAATTCGTGGGTATCCTTGGTTTCTTGACTGACTACCTTCCAAACCTCTTGATCAATTCGTTCTCCGTTATCTTAAACATGGTGGGGCGGCCGTGGGGGCAGGTCAAAGGGTTATTGGTGGCAAAAAGGTCCTTTATCAATTGGTTCATCTCCTGACCGGTAAGTTTATCCCCGGCCTTGATCGCGCTATGGCAGGCGACCAGCTTTCTTATTTTTTCCTTTTTTACCTCAAGCTGGGCGGCGCGGCCCAGTTCCTGAAGCTCGGAGATCATGTCCGCGATCATCTGCTTGATCTGTGACTTGACGGCCAGGGCCGGAACGGCGCGAAGCAGATATGAATTATTTCCGAATTCTTCCAGATCAAAGCCGAGAGACCGTAAATAATCAAGGTGGTCATTAAGGACTATCGATTCCTTGGGATTAAGTTCCAGCGTTTCGGGTATCAATAACGGCTGGCTTGTATCCGGGGACGGCTTATTGCTTAACCGATCGTATAATATTCTTTCATGGGCCGCGTGCTGGTCGATGACGACCAGATCCATGCCGTCCGTTGATAAAATATAAGTATCCTTGAACTGGTAGATCGGGACCAGCGGCTGGATTGCTGAAACTTCCATTTCCACCTCGATCCGGGTGGCCGGCAGCGCCTGATCGATGTTGGAGAAAAGAATTTCGGCCATTTCCGGCTTCCATTCCCTCTGGAATGTTTCCCCGTAAGCAAGGATTCCGGGCTGGGGGGTGGTGGCGGAAGGAGCGGTTTGATCAAGCGCCTTTTTAAGCGCTATTGAAACTGCTTCCCGGACGGCATTCATTACCTGCCTGGTATTCTCGAACTTGACCTCGCGCTTTGAGGGATGGACGTTAACGTCCACCAGTCCGGGATTAAGATCGACGAAAAGTACGGCTATCGGGTAGCGGTTGTTCGGGATCAGGGTCCGGTACGCTTCTTCCAGCGCGCGGTTAAGGAGAAAATTGTTCACGCAACGGCCGTTGACGAAAAAATTCTCGTATGACCGGTCGATCCGGCTGGTGTTGGGGCGGCTTATCAATCCCTCAATGCCGATCGGGCCCGAGCGAAGCGAAACTTCCAGAAGCTCCTTCGCGATCTCCACTCCGTAAACCGAAACGACCGCGTCCCTTAAACTGCCGGTGCCGAAAGATGCGATCAGCTTTTTTCCGTCCGAGACCAGCTCGAACGCGATCATAGGATAAGCCATGACGAATCGGGAAACAATATCACCGATATGTCCCATTTCCGTGTAATCCGACTTAAGGAACTTCTTGCGGGCCGGGGTGTTGAAGAAAAGGTCCCTGACGCTGACGGTTGTGCCGATCGGTGCGCCCATCTCTTCGGCTTTAGCTTTTTTCCCGCCCTCTACCCGCATCAGACTGCCGGCATCGTTGTCTGCGGTTTTGCTCATCATTTCAAAAACGGATACGGAAGCGATGGAGGGCAGGGCCTCGCCGCGGAACCCGAGTGAGTTCAGCTTGAACAAGTCGTCCAGTTTATTTATTTTGGAGGTTGAATGCCTCTCGACCGCGAGCTCCACTTCCGGCCCGGTCATCCCGGACCCGTTGTCCGATACCCGGATCAGCTTTTTCCCAGCATTCTGGATCTCGATTACGATCTTTCCCGCCCCGGCGTCGATCGAATTTTCGATCAGCTCTTTTACGACCGAAGCCGGCCGCTCGATCACTTCGCCGGCGGCAATTTTATTTACCAGGTCATCCGGAAGCATTTTGATGCGGGGATCGGTCATTTCAGAGGACCTCGTTTAAAGAGCCAGTCCGGTATCCCTTCAGGTCAAGGGTCACGTAGAAATATCCCAGCCGCTCGAATTGGCGGTTTATCTGGTCCATATTCCTGTTATTCATTATCCGGTGAATATCATTAGGCTCCAGCTCTATCCGAGCGAGATTCCCGTGGTCGCGGACCCGCAGCTGACCGAAACCAAGCTCACGCAGGAAGCCCTCCGCGTTCTCAATCCTTTTCAATGTTTCCGGCTTGATCTCGGTCCCGTAAGGGATGCGCGAGGCCAGGCAGGCGTAGGATGGCTTGTCCCAGGTTGTAAGCCCGAGCTCTTTTGAATGGGAGCGGATCTCCGCTTTGGTCAGGCCCGCTTCCTGAAGCGGGCTTCTTATTCCAAGCTCATTTTTGGCCCGGGCGCCCGGCCGGCAATCTTTCAGGTCGTCGGCGTTTGATCCGTCCGCTATCTGCTCGATCCCGTTCTCTTCGGCGATCTTTTTTAATCTGGTAAAAAGCTCTCGCTTGCAAAAGTAGCAGCGTTCCTTCGGGTTAGACCTGAACCTTTCGTCATTGATCTCTTCCGTTTGGATCAGGAGGTAATTGGCGCAGAGCGCTTCGCAGAGGCCGACCGCTTCAAGTCTTTCATGCTCTGGGTAGGTTTCGGAGGCGGCGATCACCGCCAGCACTTTATCCGCGCCCAGCGTGTCGATCGCCATCCTTAAAAGATAAGTGCTGTCAACGCCGCCGGAATAAGCGATAAGTACCTTTTCCATTTTGCGCAGGATGTCTTTAAGATGCGCGGTCTTTTTTGTCAGAAGGTCGGTCATTTGCGCTTTTTTGAGAGCTGTTCCTCGATGTAGCTCCTGGCCGAATCAGCGGCAATGGCGCCATCGCCGGCCGCGGTTATGATCTGTCTTAAGGTTTTGGACCTTACATCGCCCGCGGCGAAGATACCCGCAACCGAGGTCCGCATCGCTTCGTCGGTCTTGATGTAGCCTTCTTTGTCGGCATCGATCAGTCCGTTCGCGATCGTCGTGTTCGGCGTTGCCCCGACATAAATAAAAATGCCGTCCGCCGCCAGATAGCTTGAGTTCCCGCTCTTTAAATTCTTTACTTTGATCTTTTCGATCCGGTCGGCGCCCAGGATCTCTTCCACCTGCGAATCCCAGATCACGAATATTTTGGGATCATTGAGCGCCTGCTCGGCCAGCACCCGGTCCGCGCGCAGTTTGTCGCGGCGGTGGATGATGGAGATCTTGTTCGCGAAGCGGGTGAGATAGAGCGCTTCTTCGACCGCGGCATTCCCTCCGCCCACGACTACGATGTTCTTTTCGCGGTAGAACGGCCCATCGCAGGTCGCGCAATAAGAGACCCCGCGGCCATGGAACTGGTCTTCGCCGGGGACTCCCAGCTTTTTGGTCTCGGTGCCGGAAGCAATGATCAGCGCGCGGGCTTCGATCGTACGGTTCTCGATCGTGATGATCTTCCGGTCCGGTTTGACCGAAAGGCCGGAGACTTCGCCGTAGTAAAAATCGGCGCCGAACTTCTTGGCCTGCTCCTCGAAATGGCGGGAGAGGTCCATGCCCGAGATGCCGTGGGGAAATCCCGGATAGTTCTCGATGTGATAGGTGGTGGAGGCCATGCCGCCGAGCAGAGCCTTTTCGATCAACAGCGTTTTCAGCCGGGCCCGTCCGGCATACAGCGCGGCGGTAAGCCCGGCCGGTCCGCCGCCGATTATGATCAGGTCGAAGATCGGCCCGTGGCTCTGGACGATCGCCTCGAGCTTGGGCATGGTCTTCAGTTCTTCAAGCGTTGTCATTTTATTTCCTCATCCGGGATCACGATCCTGGTCTTGCCGACGACCTTGAAGGTCTTGTGCTTTAAGGAGACCATTACCCGGTCGCCGGTAAGCTGGCTTCCTCCGCGCGTAAGCTTAGCGTTGTCGGTCATCGCGATCTCGTTCTTTTTAATGTTAAAGGAGGCGACCTTGCTTTCCGCCCGGGTCCCCAGGTAATTAATCTCGACCATTGGCCGGAAGAACAGGGTGTCTTCCCTTTGCCGGTATTCCAACTGGTCCGCGGTCAGTTCGAAACCGTCCGCGGTCAGCTTAATTCCGCCGCTCGCGGTTATGACATCGTTCAAACTGTCGACCAGGAAGGTCTTAGCTTCCAGTGAGGTCAGCGAAAGATTGATCAGGTTGATAACGCAGGGCGAGCCGAAAATATTTACTTTTTCAAGCCCGACGTCCGATTCGAGCTTTTCCGCCATGCCGGCCAGTTCTCCTTTTTTAAGATAAATGCCGCCGACGCAGATGATCTTTTCCGTGCTTAGTTTCCAGCTTAGTTCCCGGGCTTTAAAAAAGAAACCCTCATTCCGGTTCTGCGCGCGCGCGGGAAGAATGAAGGTCGAAATGTTTTTGGCCTGCTTGATCAGGGACGCGATCCGGGGTTCGGCCTTGAGGTCATAGCCGATCGGGTTTTGAAGAATGATCTCTTTCCGTTCCATATCCCAGCGAACGGAGGGGGAGATGAATTTCAGTACCGGTTTTCCTTCCCGGAAAAAAGTACCGTTCGCCTCCTCGATGCTGGCGATGCCGGTCGATTTGTTAATACTGCTGGTCTTGGCCTTGATCTCCCAATATTTCTTGCCGCCCTGCGTTTCTTGGAATGTTACGCCCTTAAAATACAGGTCCAGCCGTCCTTTTTGCTCCTGCAGGGTCTTTGCCATTTCCCGGTTCATGTCCTTTTTGGGAGCAAAGACCGCCCAGGCGAAAAAGAGGATCAGCAGAACGATAAGCGCGGCGATAAATAATTTTTTGAACAGTTCCACGTCAGTAACCCTGCATTTTAAGCCGTAAAGCGGCCGATCTTTCCCAGAAACCGTTCCAGGTGTCTCCCTTCTTGTAGTATCCTTCGGCAAGCAAAAGATGGAGCGCGGCGACCCGGTCATCGATCTTCAAACCCTGTTTCGCGGCATCGATCGCGTGGTCGATCTGGTCCATTTCCCCGTAAATAAGCGAGATGTAACCCCAGGCCCAGACATTGTACGGGTCTAATATCAGGACATTCTTCAGCTCGTTTATCGCATCCTGCCTCTTGCCGTTAAAATAAAGCGCGAACGCGTACCGGAACCTGATCTTCCAGTCGGCCGGCTCGGCAATGACCCGCGTCGCCCACGTTTTATACGCGCTGTTCTTGAAGCTCGGGTCAAGATCGTTGGCTTTTTTCAGCTCGTTCCATCCGTCAAGAATGTTGTTGGTGTAAGCATCGGTCACGGCCAGGTCGAAGTGGGCGTTGGCATCCCCGGGGCTGCGGTTCACCGCCGCTTTTTTATCGTTTAGCTCTTTCTGCAGATCGTTCGTTATCTGCCAGGCATCGGCTTTAAACCCCAAATTCCAAGCTCCAAATCCCAAACAAATTCCAAATATCAATAATCCAATCATTAAAAGGTGGATTTTCTTCATTTATGCCTTCCCAATATCTTGGCGATGATGTTCGTGGTCGACCGGCCTTTGATAGGGGGGATGACCACGACCCGGCCGCCCAGCTGTTCGACTAGATTTTTTTCCGGCAGTTCATCCATTGAATAGTCGCCGCCTTTAACATGAATGTTTGGACGCACGATCTTGATCAGATTGTCCGGCCGCGTTTCGGGAAAGATCGATACGTAATCAACGCATTCCAGCGAAGCGAGTATTTCGGCGCGCTCAAGCTCCGAAACGTAAGGGCGGTCGGGCCCTTTAAGTTTTCTTACCGAGGAGTCGCTGTTTAATCCGACGATCAGCACATCCCCGAGCTTTTTGGCTTCCTTAAGGTAGCGCACGTGGCCCAGGTGCAATATGTCGAAACAGCCGTTGGTGAAAACGATCTTCGCGTTCTCGCTCTTTAGGCGTTTTGAGACCTCGGCCAGGTCCTTCCTTGATTTGATCTTTTTGCCGGCGGGTTCACGTTCTTCCAGCGCTTCTTCCAGTTCCGACCGGTAAACCGGCTGGGTAGCGATCTTGCTCACCTTTACCGATGCCGCAAAATTGCCGAGCATGGCCGCTTCGACGATCGAGGCGCCGGAAGCGAGCGCGAGCGCGATCGTGGCGATGACCGTGTCCCCCGCGCCGGTGATGTCGAACACCTCCCGCGGTATGGCGGGGATATGGATGGTGGGGTTTCCCGGCTGAAAGACCGAAAGCCCGTCGCGTCCGCGGGTTATGATAAGATATGAAACTTTTGTTTCTTCCATGATCGCTTTCGCGGCACGCTGCAGCGACGCGTCATCCGTGATCTTGATCCCGGCCGCGGTCTCGGCCTCCAGCAGATTGGGGGTCAGCACGGTCGCGCCGTGATATTTGGAATATTCTTTCCCCTTGGGATCGACCAACACCGGCTTTTTAAGATGTTTCGCGGCCTTGATCAGCGCCTGGCAGGTCTTCTGCGAGACGATCCCTTTTCCATAATCGGAGATGATGACCGCGTCCGCTTTTTTAAGCGCGGAAAGCGCTTTTGACAGCACCTTGCCGGCCAGGTTTTCCGAAGCTAACGACCGCTCCTCGCGGTCGACCCGGACCACCTGCTGGCTGCCGGCAATCACCCTTGATTTGAGGATGGTCGGACGCTCGCCGGTAACGATGATGCCGCCGGTCGGGATCCCGTTGTTTTTCAACGCGCGCATAAGTTTATCGCCTGACGAATCCCGGCCGATAAAGCTGATCAGCTGCGGCGTGCCGGTGAGCGCACTGATATTGGCCGCCACGTTGCCGCAGCCGCCGGGAACGTGCGTGATCCTTGAAACATCCGCCACTACCACCGGGGCTTCGGGCGAAATGCGGGAAACGGAGCTCCAGATATGCTCGTCGAGCATCAGGTCGCCGATCACCATGATCTTTTTACCTTCGAACCCGGGGATCAGTTTTTTTAGATGAACGTCGAACATTCTATTCCTCCTCGAGGATCATTTGATAGAGCAGGGGGACCATGATCTCGTGATGGCCGGTAAGGGCGTATGAATCGCCGCCCGGCCTTTTTAACACGTTCTGGTGCGGACGATAATGCTGGAGCATATCGAGGTTGACGGTCGTGAAACTTTTTACCTTATTCCCCAGATTGCGCGCCACGGTCAGCGCTTTTAAAAATACCTCCGGCAGAAGGACAGCAGAGCCGATGTTAAGGTAAACGCCGCCCTCGAATTCGCAGAGGATGGAGCATAAGGTCTCAAAGTCGTGAAAGGACGCTTCGCCCAGCGACCGGGGATCGAGTTTGGATGACATATGGATGGTATCGGTCCCGATCGCGACATGGACCGTGGCCGGGATATCAAGCTCATACGCGTTGTAAAACGCGCTTAACTGGCGGTTGGGTGCCTTCATTTCCCGGATCTTTTTTCCGATTACCCAGCCCAGGCCTCTCGGCTCATAAGCGGGGTCCGCAAGCTTGGCGATCGCCTCGTTCATATCGGTCTGGGTCTCGCGCACCATGCCGAACATGCCGGTCTTTAGATTCTCTTCGACATCCTCTGAAGTCCGGCCCAAGGTCGCCAGCTCGAAGTCATGGATCGCTCCGGCGCCGTTGGTGGCAATGGCGCTGACATAACCTCTTTTCATCAGATCGATCAGGATAGGAGAGAGGCCGACTTTGATTAAATGTGCGCCAAAACCCCAGACAATCTTCTTGCCTGACTTTTTGGCCTTGATAATAGCGGCCGCGGTTCCTTTGAGCGACTTGACCGCCAGGAAGTCGGGCAGGTTGCGGCAAAAATCCTTGAACTTTGCCTGCTTTTGGCCGGGCTTTGCCAGCGCGCCAATGTCAACTTTGGTCTTTCTCTGTTTCGCGGAATAAGTCTTTATTTTTTTAAAATCCATTTTACCGCCTCCAGCAGATCTTTGGCCACATGCTCCGGCTTGTCCTTGCAGTCTTTTTCTATCTCGTGGCCGGTCAGGACTAAAATGCTTTTTGTTCCCGCCTTATGGCCGGCCTCAATATCGCGGGCATGATCTCCGATCATGAAGGACTTTGCGAGATCGATGTCATGTCTTTTGGCCGCTTTTTTAAAAAGTCCGATCCCGGGCTTGCGGCAATCGCATTCGCGCCGGTAGGGATATTCCCCGTGCTCGCTGTGGTGGGGACAGTAATAAATATCGTCCACGAACGCGCCTTTTGAGAGCAGGTGTTTTTGCAGGGTTTTGTTGATCGCCTGCAGCATGTCTTCCCCGAACATCCCGCGCGCCACTCCCGACTGATTGCTGATAACGATCACCTTGTATCCCGCATCGTTTAGCAGTTTAATGGCTGCGGCCGAATGGGGGAGCAGTTTCAGGTCGCGATAATGGCTGATGTAGCCGAGATCTTCGTTGATGGTGCCGTCTTTATCCAGAAAAACCGCTTTGTTCATTTAGGGAACAGCTCCGTTTCTACCAGGCCGCAGATTATGTGCCCGATCGTGATATGCGATTCCTGCACGCGGGGGGTGTCGTTGCTAGGTACAGTGAGGGCCAGGTCGACCAGTCCCTGCAACTGACCGCCGCCGCGGCCCAGAAACCCGATCGTTTTGACTCCCAACGATCCGGCTTTGTTAACCGCTTCGATGATATTTTTTGAATTGCCGGAAGTCGATATGCCGACCAGCACGTCGCCTTTTTGGCCCAGGCCTTCCACCTGCCGGGAAAATATAGTGTCATATCCGAAATCATTACTTAAACAGGTGAGCGTCGATGTATCGGTGGTAAGGGAGATCGCGGCCAGCGCCGGGCGGTCTTTTTTATAACGGCCGATCAGTTCCGCGGCGAGATGCTGGGCATCGGCCGCCGATCCGCCGTTGCCGCAAAACATGATCTTTTTCCCGTTCTTGAGCGCCGAAACGATCATTTTTGCTGCTTCTTCGATCTTCGGCACCAGGGTTTTGATGACTTCTTTTTTGGTATCGATGCTGTCCTGGAGCTGGGATGTGATTATTTCCTGCATTATGGGAAATTATATCATTTATTTGTAACCGGGCGCAACCTGCTCAAGCCAGCCCGAACTCCCCAAGTTCCGTCACCCATTTCCAGTATTTTTTGGGGATCATCCGCTTGAGGTAGCGGAGATTCCTACGCTCGGGGATATACTGCGATTTGTAATAAGCGAACCAGTATTTCTCGAACTCGTCCACCGCTTTCGGCAGGACGACCTTTTTCCGGTCGATCTTTTCCTTGAAGATCTCGCCGTTAGACCCGATATAAACCTCACTGCCGAACACAAGCATTATCTTGTAGCGGGGGAATCGTTTCATAAAATGAAGCATGATCAGTTCCGCGGTGTTGTGCCTAAGCTCAAATTCGCCCATCAGGACCCGGTACTGATCGATGGGCTGCAGCCGCATGAAGGCAGTTGCCCGGTACCGTTCGGCGGATACCTGGCGGGCCAGGCTTTTGAATTTTCTCGCTTCATCGGAAACTTTGCAAAGGACATAAGAGATGCCTTTTTCGTTTACCTGTTCGATCGCGCGGTCGATGATCCGGTATTTGCCGGGATCACGGTGGAGCAGAGCGTAAAACACTAACTGCTTGAACTTGTCTAACGCTTCCGGATCGCCTGAAAGTTCCCCGACCCGGCTTTCCAGCGCGGGGCGGGGATCCGCCAGTTTAAATAATTCGGTCTGGCTCATGTTAGAAGTTTTAATCTCCTGAAAGATAGCCTGCGAATAAATTCGCGGTTAAAATTATGGTCTTTAAATTTAAGCGAGAATTTATTCTCGGCTTAGAAATTATCATGTCAGCAGTAGCGGCTCATCCAGGTAAGCCGGTCGGGCGGTGGAAGAGCAAAACAGTTCCAACTGTTTTACGGTCATGATATTCCGGATATTTCCCTGCGCCCGGCCGTTTAACAGGATGAACGGTTTTGCCCTCTTTACCACGACCCCCATGTTCTTAAGCTCGTTCAAGCTGGTCAGGCGATTGTCTTTCCTGGCGCGGTAGATCCGGCGGGCGGCGGTGGGGCCGATCCCGGGAACTTTTAGTAAAAATTTGAAAGGGGCGCTATTCACTTCAAGCGGGAAGGTTTCATAATTCTTGAGCGCGTACGCCATTTTGGGATCGATCTCAAGCGACAGGTTCTGGTCTTTCTGCAGCACCATGTCATCGATCGAATAGTAGTAAAAGCGCATCAGCCAATCCGCCTGGTAGAGGCGATGCTCGCGCAGCAGCGGGACAGGCCGGGCTTCGCTCATTGGCGTGTCGCCGGTCGGTATGAACGCGCTGAAATAGACCCGCTTCATGTTTTTTTTCTTATAAAGCCACGAGGTGGTGCGTAAAAGCTCCGCGTCCGTTTCTCCCGCCGCGCCGACTACGAACTGGGTGGTCTGTCCCGATCTTAACAATCCTTTGCTTATCTGCTTCTGGATAACATTGATCGGCTCCACCAGGTCGAGCATGAAGTTTTTCTCTCCGGCGATCAGCTTCAGCCGGTCGGGATTGGGGCTTTCGAGATTAACCGACATCCGGTCCGCCAGCTGCGCGCCTCTTTCTATAAGATTGGCGGGGGCGTGGGGCAGGGCCTTAAGGTGCGCATAGCCCCGGTAATTATATTTGAACCGCAGTATCTCCAGTGTTTGGATCATTCTTTCCATGGTGTAGGCCGTGCTTTTCTGGACGCCGGAGGTTAAAAATATCCCTTCAAGATAATTTCTCCGGTAAAGCTCCATAAAGAGCTGTGCCAGCTCTTCCGGCTCAAAGCTGGACCGCTCAAAATCATTGCTCGCCCGGTTGACGCAATATTTGCAATTGTTCTTGCAGGAATTGGTCATCAGAACTTTTAACAGCGAAACGCACCGGCCGTCGGGCGTGTAGCTGTGGCAGATGCCGGCGGCGGCGTTGCTGCCGATGTAATTCTGGTCGGCCGGACGCTTGTTCGGCGCGGCGGTCGACGCGCAGATGTCGTATTTTGCCGCGTTGCCCAGAACCGATAATTTTTGTTCAGTATCCATAATGAAATGCCCTCGATGAAACCATACCGGCTTTCTTTTGCAATACCGTGTTCATGATGGCTGCGCGCTCGACGGTGAACTCGCCGTAGCGGTCGTTGATCTCGTCGACCGACTTCAATATCTTTTTTGCCGATTCTTTTTGCTCTATCAGGCTCATCTGGTCGGCGTTGTGCACCAGGTTTGAAAGCGATACTCCGGCAAAACGGAACGGCCCCCCAAATGGATTTGCGTCCAGTATCTTTTCCGCCACTTTGTATATCTCATATCCGTCATCGAGGTGGTCCTCGATCTTTTTTTGCTTGCTCCAGAACTTGAAGTCTTTAAACCCGAGCGAAACGTGGACGACATTTCCCTTGTAATGGTCGCGCCGCAGGCGCCTGCCGACCTGCTCCGCCAAGCGAAGCAGATAGCCTTTTACCTCGTTTAAGTCCGCGGTCAGCCTGGGCAGGGTGTAGGAGTGGCCCATCGATTTTGCTTCTTCTTCAACCTGTCCCGATAAGACCGCCGAGTCGTCGCGGCCCTGGCCCATAAGGTAAAGCTGTTCGCCATAAACCGCCCCGAACCGCTTGACCAGTTTTTCCCTCGGATAGCGGTTGAGGTCGAGAAACGTTTTTATCCCGATCGCGGCCAGGTACTTTTCCATTTTACCCCCGACCCCGCAAAGGTCTGAAACCGGCAGGTCTTTTATTTTTCCCGGAATATCTTCCGGCCGCAGAACCGTCAGGCCGTCCGGTTTTTTGATCTCGCCCGCCAGTTTGGCCATGAGCTTGTTGTAAGAAATGCCGATCGAGCAGGTAAGGCGGAACCTTTCCCTGATCCTTTTTTTTATCTCTTTGGCGATCGCGACCGCCCCGCCGAACCGTTCCCTGGTATCGGTCACGTCCATAAAACCCTCGTCGATGGAAAAGACCTCGACTAACGGCGTGTATTCGCGCAGCAGGTCCATGATCTTAATTGAAGTATAAATGTATTTGTTCATGTCACCGGCGACCATGATAAGTTCGGGGCAGATCTTTTGCGCTTCCCAGGAAGGCATAGCGTTTTTTACCCCTTTTGCCTTGGCCTCGTACGAGCAGGCGGCCACGACCGTTCTTTTTCCCCCGGTCCCTCCGCCTACGGCGATCGGCTTTCCCCGCAACAGGGGATTGCTTGCCTGTTCGACGGAAGCGAAATAAGCGTTCATGTCGACGTGTAGTATTGTTCTCATCTTTGTGCCGCGAATTTTAAAAAAGTTTTGGCGTTCTCTTTTGGAATTTGATCCCTAGCATCTCGCGCATCTGCGCCGCGTTCTTGGCCGACTGCCCCATAAAACAGTTGTTGAAGAAAAGATAGGTTTTTTGGGTCTTCTTCGCGACTTTTTTTATCCCCGGCAAAAAGCCCTTAAGCTCGGTCTGGGAATAAAGATAGTCGTAGCGTTTATGCGCTCCGGCGGAAAACCATTGCTTGTTCCTCCCGTGGAAACGGAAATAGCCGATGTCGGACGTGGCGCGGGGATCATAGGGGAGGAGGAGGGGGATCTGCGGCTCGTCCACCACGCAGACTCCCAGTTTTTCTTTTTCTAAAAGAGCATAAACCTCTTCTCCTATCCATTCCCGGTTGCGAAACTCAATGACCAGGGGCAGGGGATTTAATGCTTCCTTGGTTCTTTTGAGATATTCGACGTTCTGCTCGTTCTTTTTGAAAAAGGTGGGGAACTGCAGAAGGACCGCTCCGAGCTTTTTCTCTGCCGCCAGCGGCTCGACCCCTTTAAAGAAATCCTTTAAGACTTTTTTGTTGTCTTTTAGCTTCGTCCTCTTTTTGTCTTCCCATATCTCATGGGTCATTTCCCTGAAAGCTTTGACGGTGAACTCAAAGTTATCGCTCACCCGGAGCGCTAGCCGCTCCATGGTGTAGGGATCGGGCATCCGGTAATAAGTATAATTCAATTCGCAGGCGTCAAACCCCAGCTCGTATTCGTAAAAGGGGAGCATCTCGGACGGCTTTGTTTTTTTGGGATAGACCGTTCCTTTCCAGTCGGGGAAAGAAAATCCGGACGTTCCGATCTTAAGCATGGCTTGATTATATCTCCCCGCAGATCTTGTTCAACTTCCAGCTCGCCTGCTCCGCGTTGAACGAGATCTCATAATTGTTGGCGCCGTCGGTAACGGAAAAGCAATGGATCTTTTCCCTCCCGATCCGGTCCAGCCAGACGTAATTAACTTCTTTAATGGCGTACTTACGTCCGTCCCAGATGAACCAGGTCGGCCTGATGTCTGAGCCGCCCCGGAACACGGCGCCTACTTTTATGATCTGATCTAATTCTTTGATCTCCATGCTCAGAACTTTCTGAAAAGCCCGCGAACCGTTCCCTGTATCGCCACGTCCTTCACATAAATTGGTTTCATGGACGAATTCGCCGGCTCGAGCCGTACGCGCGTCTTTTCGCGGTAGAACCTTTTCAGCGTGGCGGCCTCATTATTGATGAGCGCGACCACGACCTCGCCGTTGTGCGCCGTTTCGCGCTTCTCGACCACGATGAAGTCTCCATTCATTATATGGTCCTCGATCATGCTGTTCCCTTTTACCTGAAGGATGTAGCACGGCTTACGGCTGACGAGCGCGGAGGGCACTTCCATCTCTTCCATTTGCTCCACCACCTCGATGGGGGCGCCGGCGGCGATAAAGCCGTGGAAGGGCAGGAGTACTCCGCGGGTGCTGGCGCCGGCCAGCAGCTTGATCCCCCTCGGCTTGTTCTCCCGCTGAATGTAGCCTTTTTCTTCAAGCGATTCCAGGTACTTCTGCCCGGCACGGGGAGAAGCGAATCCCGCCGCCCGGCAGACCTCCCGGATGGACGGGGGAAAACCCTTTGATTCCACGTAGCCTTTGACGTAATTGAATATTTCCTGCTGTTTTTGATTCAAGGCCATAATTATTCCTCCTTTTTATTAATGGTATACAATTGTATACCAGGCCGATAATTTGTCAAGAGGGATTTTGGAACTGAAAATTAGCATCAGACGGAACCTGCGAGTAAACCTCGCGGTTCCATTTCTTGCTCTGATTTTGTGATATAATTTACCGAATTCAAACCGGAGGTAATAAGCCATGAAAAAAGCACTTCCTCTTTCACTCCTTTTTATCTTTGTCCTGTCTTGTTCTTCGATGGGCGTGGTCG
>CAIYXV010000133.1 GCA_903930225.1 uncultured bacterium
AGGCGGGTACCGTCACCAATCTCGATTTAATCGACGCCCTGGAAGCGTGTTCCATGACGCAATTCCAAAAACTCCAGGCAGGGTTCAAATGCGTCAGTTCCATGCTGAATCTGCGCCGAGCCGTCGGCGAAGCGATCATTTAACCCCGGCGGTATTTTACCTGTCGCAATTTATTTATAGGCTTCCTTCATGACTACGGATCAATAGGCTGGGGGTTTGCACTTTGCCTTTCAGTCAAAGTGTAACCCAAATAAGTCCATCCTGCTGGCTGGACAATTTGGGTAAAGTCCCTCCAGGCGCATGTTTCCAATTCTTTGCTCAATCAAATTCTTTTTTAAACATTGCGCTGGTCACTTTTTATTCTTTGCATACCCGGAAGCCGATTCCATTTGAATATTGGGAAATCCCAGATCTCTTGGTAGTTCGGATATCCATAAAATTGCTTTTGTAATCTCCCCCACGAATGACAAAACTATAATAAGTATAGGCATATCCAGGTATCCCACCGGTTGAGTATATTGGAGAAGAAGGGCTGGGGTTTTCGCGAGGTGATTTGCTGTAATATTGCGGATCGAACACATCCATGCACCACTCTTTTGCATTTCCCGCCATGTCCATCATTCCGTAGGGCGAAGCTCCGGCCGGATAGGAGCCGACCGGCTGGGTCCCGGAGGCGCAGTTGTTGAAATTGGTCAAACCGCAATTCGGCTCCATGTCCCCCCACGGGTACCTCCGTTGGTCGGTTCCCCGGGCCGCCTTTTCCCATTGCGCTTCGGTAGAGAGGTGGATCTTTTTTCCCGTCTTTTCCGAAAGCCAGGAACAGAAATCGGATGCATCGTTCCAGAGATTGACCAAGACGGGCCTCGATCCGCGCACCGTTTCCTGTGGATTGGCCATGGTTGCCCGCTTGGATTCCTGGCAAAAAAGGTCGTATTGCTCGTAGGTGATCTCGAATTTGGAGATCTCGTACTTGTCGAGGTACACCGTGTGGACCGGCCGTTCGCTCGGATCTCCGTCGCCGAAGTTGTCCCCCATCTGGAACTCGCCCGCCGGGACCGTGACCCACTCGATCTTCATCACCCGGGTGTCAAAGTCGGGCTCGACCTTGATCTTTTTCTTCTTGCCGATCATCTTCAGCACGACCACCGTTCCTACGAACAAGACAATGGCTCCGATCAGCTCGATGCGGTTGAGTCGTTTTCTCTTTTTCAGCTCTTTACGGAACCGCATGCCCACGATCTGGGGAGATTCCTCCTCGCTCGCCCTTTTCGCCTCCTGAAACAGCTTCCGGTAACCGCTGGAGACCGTTTTCTCGTCGATCGCTTTCTCGGGAGCCAGCTCCAGCATTTTTCGCAGGTAATTCCGGGCGGTCTCCCGTTCGTCGAAATCGAAATAGACATGCGACAAGGTGGAATAGAGATCGAGCTTTTCCGCGTCGGTTCCGGCCAGCGGCCGGGCCTGCAGCAGCCGAATGATAGCGTTCTCGTAATCCTTTTCGGCGTAGAGTTTTCTCCCCTGGTCCAACAACTCCGCGAAGCTTAATTTTCCCTGATCGCCCTGGGGAACGATATCTGCGGAGAGAAAAAACAGGAAGAAAAACAGGACTCCGCCCGACAAATACCGCGATCTGAAGAATGTCTTCATCCGCGCTC
>CAIYXV010000134.1 GCA_903930225.1 uncultured bacterium
TGTGCTGATGGGATACGGCACCGGAGCGGTAATGGCGGTCCCGACCCATGACCAGCGTGATTTTGAATTTGCGAAGCAGAACGGTCTGCCACTGAAGCTTGTCATCGCGCCGCCCGACAAACTGGATCTTAAAGCTGCCGACATGAATGAAGCTTATGTCGAAGACGGTGTAATGATCAATTCGGCTCAATTTGACGGACTCAAAAGCCCGGAAGCGCTTGATCGGATCGGCGACTGGCTGGAGAGTAAAAAAGTAGGGAAGTGGCAGGTCAATTTCAAACTGCGCGACTGGCTGGTCTCTCGCCAGCGCTACTGGGGCGCGCCGATCCCGGTTGTCTACTGCGATAAATGCGGTATCGTTCCGGTCCCAAAAGACCAGCTGCCGGTCATTCTTCCCACCGACGTAAAGTTTACCGGACAAGGTGGGTCTCCGCTCGCATCTTCCAGATCTTTTATCGAAACGAAATGCCCGAAATGCGGGGGAAACGGAAAACGGGAAACGGATACGTTGGATACGTTCAACTGTTCGTCCTGGTATTACCTGCGCTACACCGATCCCAAAAACAGCCAGGAACCGTTCGGCAGGGACAAGGCCAAAAAGTGGATGCCGGTCGACCAGTACATCGGCGGGATCGAGCACGCGATACTGCATCTTTTGTATTCCCGCTTTTTCACCAAGGTGCTCCATGACGCGGGTTGGACAGAATGCGACGAACCGTTCACCAATCTTCTGACGCAGGGGATGGTTGTAAAGGACGGCGCAAAGATGAGCAAGTCGAAGGGGAATGTGGTCGACCCGGACTATATTATTGAAAGATACGGCGCCGACACCGCGCGGATGTTCATCCTCTTCGCCTCGCCGCCGGAGCGGGAACTGGAATGGTCGGACGCGGGAGTGGAAGGATGCTATCGGTTGCTGGGACGGGTTTGGAGGCTTATAAGCGAATCATTGGAACCTGCGAATAAACTTCGCGGTTCCAATGATCTCGGAAACCGCGACGTTCAGTCGCAGGTTTCCCTGCAAAAAGTTATTAAAAAAACTCATCAGACGATAAAATCCGTGACTGAAGACGTTGAGAAGTTTTCTTTTAATACCGTTATTGCGAAATTGATGGAACTGGTAAATTTTCTCAATGAACACGGAGCGAGCAAAGAAGCGCTGGATGCGCTCCTGCTGATGCTTTCACCGTTCGCGCCGCATATAGCGGAAGAACTCTGGCAACAGCTGGGCAATCAGGGATCGGTCTGCCGGCAGATGTGGCCGGTGTACGACCCGGCCCTGATCGTCGAATCGGAAATGACCATTCCCGTGCAGGTGAACGGAAAACTAAGGGATACCGTTACCCTTCCCGCCGGCGCCGACCAGGAAACGGTAAAGAACGCGGCCCTTGGATCGGAGAAGATAAAATCTTTCACTTCCGGCAAAGAAATGGTCAAAGTAATATTCGTTCCCGGAAAACTGCTGAACTTTGTGGTCAAGGGTTAGATCTTGAAAGATAAAATCGAAGCGATCCTCCCGCTGGTGAGAAAACCGGCGCGCTACATCGGCAACGAACTCAATTCGATCCATAAGGATTGGGACGCGGCCGGCCTCCGCATCGCGCTGGGATACCCCGACCTTTACGAAGTCGGCATGTCGAACCTGGGACTGCAGATCCTCTACCATATTCTGAATTCGCGTGAAGACACGCTCTGCGAAAGGTTCTTTGCTCCGGCGCAGGATATGGCCGATCAGCTGGTGGCGAACGGCCTGCCGCTTTTTTCCCTTGAATCGTGGCGGCCGGTCGCCGCCTTCGATATGATCGGTTTTTCCCTGGGGCATGAGCTTACTTACACCAATCTGCTTTCGATCTTGAAGCTTTCCGGCATCCCTTTTTATTCCGCGGACCGGACCGATCAGCACCCGCTGATCTTTGCCGGCGGGCCGTGCACCATGAACCCCGCCCCAGTCGAGGACTTTATTGATTTTTTTGTCGTGGGGGAAGGGGAGGAGGTGATCGGGGAGATCATGGATCAAATCCGAAATCCGAAATCTGAAATCCGAAAAGAAAAACTGAAGAAATTGGCCGGAATACCGGGTGTGTATGTTCCATCGATAGGGAATAAAACGGTAAAGCGATATGTAAAAGACCTAAATAATGCTCCGTATCCCACCAGACCGATCGTTCCGTTCATCGAAATAA
>CAIYXV010000135.1 GCA_903930225.1 uncultured bacterium
CGGGCAGGCGGACGGAATGGATGGGGATATCGGCCCCCTCCCCCATGACCTCTTTCATCATGTGCGCGGTTTTAAGCGCTGTGCCCGAGGGTTTATCGATCTTCTGCTGATGGTGCATTTCGATTATCTCCGCCTTTGGCATGTGCTTGGCCGCTTCCCGGGCAAACTTCATCATTAAAACCGCCCCTATCGCAAAGTTCGGCGCTACCAGGCAGTTTTTACCGTTGGTCTCGCAGAGGCGTTCAATTTCACGAAGGTCATCTTTTGTAATGCCGGTGGTCCCAACCACCGCATTCGCTCCCGAGGTTAAAATTACACGTATGTTCGTCATGACAGCTTCCGGATGGGTAAAATCAACCACCACGTCCGCGGCGTGCTTTTTTATGGTTCCAGAAAGATCGTCGCCGGCATCGGTCTGCGCGACCAGGTCCAGGTCCGCCTCGCGTCCAACTGCTTTTACCGTTTCTTCTCCCATTTTCCCTTTAGCCCCGTTAACGATCACTTTTATTTTAGACATGTTTTATAATCCCCTTTAATAAATCCGAATTTCCGAAATCCGAATATCCGAACATTGTGCGCTTTGCGCATTATTATGATAAATCCCGAACAAATTGAGGGATACCAAGTTCGGATTTGGGATTTCGGATTTATTTTTCTCCAGTGTGCCCGAACCCGCCAGCACCACGAAATGTCTCGGCTAACTCCTCGACTTCTTCAAAATCTATCTTCACGAACTCATTTATGATCATCTGCGCGATCCGGTCGCCTCGTTTGATGACCAGCGGCTGTTTGCTGTGATTCATTAAAATAACGCCGACCTCGCCGCGATAGTCCGCGTCGATCGTGCCCGGGGTGTTAAGGACCGAAACACCCTGCTTGAGCGCCAGGCCGGAGCGCGGCCTGACCTGCGCCTCGTATCCTTCCGGCAGGGCAACCGCGATGCCGGTCGGCACCAGCTTCCATTCTCCCGAAGGAATGATAAGCTCCGCCTCCACCGCCGCGTAAAGGTCCATACCCGCGGCATGCTCCGACATGTATTTGGGCAAAGACAATCCTTCCCCGTGAGAAAGGCGCTTTATCTGGACTTTGATCATGTAGGGATTATACAATGAAACCCTGGCCCAACTCAAGGATAGGCGGGGAAAAAGTCCTCACCCATAATTTTTTTAAGTGATAGAACCTGCTTTCCTCCCTCTCCCAAGGGGCGAGGGTGTGATTGATTTAGTTAAATTATCAAAGTGTAATCAACCAGCCCTTCTCCCTCTGGGACCTGCCTGCCGGCAGGCAGGGAAGGTGGAAAATGCAAGGTATTGTTATAATATTCGTGGATGAGGGCCTTTGTCAGTTGTATCGCAGGTGAGGGCTTCGTGACTATTTTTTCTTTTTAACCGGGGTCTTTGGCGTCACTTTGCTTTGAGGAACGATCGGTTTATATACTTGTGTCGCTTTTACAGGGCTTGGAGTAGTTTGCAATATTGTCGGAGCGGACTGCACCGGGGCTGGAGCGACAACCTTTGCCTTCTCTTCCCCTACATATCCGATCGAGAAGTAATGCGTTGAGAAGTCGGAAATTCCGGCATAAGTATGATACGCATAATCAAATGTGAAGCCCTTAAATGTAACTCCCAGACCCGCCGCCAGGTTCGTGATGGTAGAACCCGCGTCCGGCTTCTGGTCTAACCCGGCACGAAGCTTTAACAGTTGGATCGGGTTCCATTCCGCTCCC
>CAIYXV010000136.1 GCA_903930225.1 uncultured bacterium
CAGAAGGGAAAAGATACGGTCAAGGATCTGGACATATTTTTCCTGCGGAAGCTTTCTTTTGGCCGCCGTGCCTCCAATATGTCCGAGATGGATTCCGATCAGCGGGGTGCCATTGATCGGATATTTATTTTTTGGTTCGGGAAGATTTAATTCGCAGCCGGAAGTGTCGAATCCCAGTGCCTGCGCGTATTGCAGATTGTATTCCAGCACGGATTTGGTCTGGTCGGCATTATTGATGTGCGTACCGCAGTTGTAAAACGGCGAGAGAAGCAGTTTATCCTTGTCTCCGACCCTTGCCGGTATCCGCGCGAGCAGGCAGAGCAGGGCATATGGAAGCTCATTATAAAAAATGAGCGCGGCGTCAAACTTATTTTCGCGCAGGGACCAGGCGTATCCGATCAGGTCGAAGATATTCCGGACGCGGCCCTCGCGGATCCGGTCCAGTATTACCTCATCGATCAGCGGATGCGTTTTGGCCAATTCCAGGTTAGCCCGGCTCGCCAGCAGGGTTATTTTTATCCCCGGATCGCTCTTCTTGATCGCGCTCAACACCGGCGTGATCGAAATGAAATCGCCGATCGCGTCGGGACGGACGATCAGTATCTTATTTATTTTTCTCTTTTTCATACATTTCGTACAGCTTGGAGTAGGTTAGAAAAGACAAGACCGCTTCCATAATTGCCAGGATCAGGCCGCGGGTTCCGTCAAGCAGGCCTTTACGGCCGAGCAGGGTCTGGGTGAACATTGCCCAGGAGCGGGAAACAAGCATCCCCTGGCGGAAAGGCGACCGCGCCTGATAGAGGCGCTCCGCTTCGACGGTTGAGTAACGGTTGATCTTGTCAAAATATCCGGCCACGCTCTGGAACGTGTAATGAAGGATCGGCTCCTCGATCCTTTTCACCTTGCCTTTGGAAACGGCCCGCTCGTGGATCTCTCCTTCATATCGTGCCTGATCTTTGTCGAACAGCCGCAGTACATGGTCGGGTGTCCAGCAATGGGTCATCCTTTTCCCGAGCACGTAGTTCCAGCGCCGGATGTCATAGCCGATGATCCCCTCGGTATTGCCGATCAGGGATCCTAGCTTATTTTTCAGTTCCGGTGATAGTTCTTCGTCGGCGTCGAGAAAAAGCGCCCACCGGTTGGCGGCCTGATCGGAGCCATAATTTCTCTGCGCGCTGAAATTATCGAGCTTCTTTTTTAATATTTTTACCCCATACCCGGATGCGATCTCGATCGTCCGGTCGGTCGATCCGGAATCGACGATCAGGATCTCGATGTCTTTTGGCAGGCTGTCCAGGCACCTTTTGATATTGCTTTCTTCGTTAGTGGTCAGGATTATGGCTGATAATTCCATCATATATCTCCTCTATGTTCCGGATCTGTTCTGTGATGCTGAAATTCGACCGCGCCCGCTCCCTCCCGGCTTTTCCCATTTTCTCTCTCAATCCGGGATCGGTGTATAAAAGGTTTATTTTTTCAGCAATTATCCGCGGGTCTTTCGGCTCGATTAAAAATCCGGTAAGCCCGTCGACAATTATATCCTTTAACCCCCCGGTATTGGAAGCGATCACCGGCCGGCCGGCCGCCATTGCCTCTACCGCGACCATTCCGAACGGTTCAAAGAGCGAAGGCACGCAGACCACGTCGACCCCAGCCAGGGACCCGGCGGGATCTTTTTGAAACCCGAGGAATTTTACCCGGTCGGCGATGCCCAGCGAATCGATCCGTCCCTTCAATTTGTCCAGGTATCCGGGGTCGTTGACCTTATGGAACTCGCCGAAAACCAGAAGCTCTACCGGCAGGTCTTTTAGCATGCCTAGCGCCTCGATCAGGTATTCGTGGCCTTTCCAGTTATCGATGCGTCCGGTAATGGCGAGCTTCAAAGGATGAGGGGTGTGGGAAGAGGGGAGAGGGAGTTGATAAAAAGAAGGGGCGGCGCCGTCGTATATGATCCTGATATGCATAGGATCGATCCCGTTCTCGATCAAAAAATCGCGGACTGCGTTCGAGATCGCGAAAAATACCAGCCGATCCTGATATTTGTTTATGTATCTTTTCTCATCGGGCCAGAGCGAAAAGTCGCGCCAGTGCAGGACCGCATTTTTCCTTGAATAGCCGGCATAGAGCGCGGGCAGGCGGCTTGAGAACTTTGAATTCGAATGGACGAGGGAGATCCGATATTTTTTAACAAGCAGGTTAAGCCAGAAAAGAGCGATCGGAATTTCGATCATCGAATGTGCTTCGATAATTGGTCGGGGGGCGAAGACGACTTTTATTCCCATTAGTTTTAATTCGTCAGGGAGCGGGCCAGACGAGGGAAGCAGTACGATCGGATTAAATCTTTTGCGGTCTAATCCATTAAGGATCTGCAGCAGGCTTTTTTCCGCGCCCCCGATCCGGGATGTGGGATTGATAAAAAGGATATTGTTCATGGTCAGGCCTTGCGGAACGCCTTTTCCCAGGCTTCGATCCTTTTTTTCATGACGGTGGGATGCGTCCCTTTGAAATCAGGTAAAGATGCGACGTTTCCGAAATCGAACTGGTGGTTTTTCATCGGATGCTGGTTGAGGGTTATATTTTTGGGACTATAGAAACTTTCAAATTCGATCTTTTTCTGCATCATGATGTGCGGCGGGCGTACCCAGCCATAATGGTACATCTTGGCGCCGGAAGGGATGTTCTTTACGCTCGGGCTGATCAGGTCATTTAACCGGCGAATAAATTCGCGGTTAAAATTTAAGCGAGAATTTATTCTCGGCCCATATAATCGGAGTTTCCTAAAAGACGTTGCATCGCCGTCCGAGATCATGGTGCCGTTGTTCCTTATGATCCGGATCGATTCGCGGTACCAGTCCCATTCGGGAGCCACTATTTTAGAATAGGACCCGTAGAAATGAACATACCGGAAAGAGAACCCTTCAACAAAGGGGTCGACCAGGTGTTTTAAAAGGTTCTCTTTTATTATCGGCAGGTATTTTTCATGAACGCATTCGTCCGCCTGGATGTAAAAAGCCCAGTCGCCGGTGCATTCTTTGAGCGCCAGGTTGGTTTGATAGGCGAGGATCCGTCCGGACTTTCTCATCCGTGGGTCCCAGGCGTTCTCAATGATCCTGATCTTGGGTGAGGCGATCGCGCGGATAAGGTCGATAGTTCCGTCTTCCGAATCGCCGACATTGACGATGAACTCGTCGCAGACGGGTAGGATCGAGGTGATCGCTTCGACCACCGGATAATCGAACTTGATCACATTGCGCGCTACCGTGAATCCGGAGGTTTTCATCTCTGCTTCTCCATAATGTATTTCGCGATCTTTTCGATCGCTCCCGGCTCGCCCATTCTTTCTTTTCCGGTATGAGACATGTATTCGTAACGTATGTGATCATTGAGGATAGACCACACCGCTTCCGCTACTTTTTCCGGCTTGCGTTCGGTAAGACATAACGCTTCGCCGAGCAGCTGTTTCTGGGCGAGCGCAAACCGCCGGGTATATTGAGATCCCCGTCCGGGGAATGCTACCACCGGCTTTCCTCTGCCTGCCGCCTGCTCGTTGCCGGTGCCCGAAAGCCCCACAATCACGTCCGCCTGCTCAAGCACGTCGGCAAAACCGGTCTTGGTAAAATCGTCGAGCGTCCCGGCGCCGGTCGCGATCAAAAATTCAAAATGCCGGTCGAGCTTTTTCAGCTCCCGGCTTACCAGGTAAAAATCCTGGATATTGTAAAAAATGTCCTCTTCCCGGGTGCCGGGCAGGAAACCGATCACCAGTTTATCTTCTTTTACGGGCGCCGGTTCCGCGGCGTAGCCTATGCAGTCCATGAGCGGATTGCCGAAGTAAAGCGCTTTTATCTTTGAATTTTGAAGGTCCTGCGCGGTGAGTGGGTCCCGGGTAAAGACCGCTTCCGCCTTTTTCAGCATCCACTTTTCCCAGGCGGTGTAGTAATATCCGAAAGAGTGGTAGTACTTGGATTTGTTGACGCCGATAAAGATGAAAGGTGTTTTGATGGTCGCGGTCGCGGCCAGCGGGATCAGGTCGCCAATCGCAATAACCAGGTCGTATTTTCCCCGCGCGTCTTTGAGCACATGCCATTGTTCGTTCAAATGATTAATATAACCCGCTTTGATGTCCGAAGGCAGGGTAAAAAGGTTGCGGGCCGAAAACCCGCCGCTGGGAAAATTCTTTGACGGGCCGATCGTTCCGACCGGAAGGCCGTCATAGTATTTGCCGGTGCCCACCAGAGGGAACACATCTATGGTCAACCCCTCCGGCAGTTTTCTGATCAGCTGCGCGCCGACCAGGTCCTCGCCGTGGCCGTTACTGATTATCAGGATTCTTTTCATCTTGGAATTGCATCTCGTATAATTTTTTATAGATGCCGTTTTTTAAAAGCAGTTCCTGGTGAGTTCCCTGTTCCGTGATCTCGCCCTGATCGATCACCAGTATCCGGTCGGCATGCTGTACGGTCGAAAGGCGATGGGCGATGATGAAGACCGTCCGGCCGGAAATAAGGCGCTGCATCGCTTCCTGCACCAGCCGTTCGGATTCGCTATCCAGCGAAGAGGTGGCCTCGTCAAATATCAATATCCTGGGATCGCGCAGCAGCGCCCGGGCGATGGCGATCCTCTGCCTTTCTCCTCCCGAGACGCGGACGCCGCGTTCGCCCACCAGCGTCTGGTAGCGGTCCGGCAGGGTCATAATAAAATCATGGGCGTTGGCCAGCTGGGATACGCGTTCTACCTCCTGGTCGGAGGCCTCAAGCTTGGAATAAGCGATGTTGTCCCGGATCGTGCCCGAAAAGAGCACGGTTTCCTGGGGGATAATGCCCATCTGCTTCCGGAGCGATTCCAGCTTCAAGTCCTTAAGATCATGCCCATCGATCATTATCGTGCCTTTTTCTGGATCATAAAAACGGGGAATGAGATTGACGACGGTTGATTTGCCGGCGCCGGACCGTCCGACCAGGGCGATCACTTCTCCCGGCCGGACGCTGAAGCTGATATTTTTCAGGACAACTTTCCCGTCCTTATCGTACCTGAAAGAAACGTCTCTGAACTCAATTTCTCCTTTTATCGTTCCCAGTTCCAGCGCGTTCTCCTTTTCCTTGATGCTGGGCTGGATATCAATGACCTCGAATATCCTCTCGGCCGAAGCGAGCGCGTTCTGGATGGTGGTGTTGATCGTACCCAGTTTAGAGACCGGATCGGCGATCATCGCCAGACCGGCAAAGAACGAAATGAGCTCGGCGGGAGAAAGGCGGCCCGATACTACTTCATAAGCGCCGTACCAGACCACGGCGACGATCGCCAGTACCTGCAAAAACGCGAGCAGCGGCCCCTGGGTGACGTTGATCTGGGCCTGTTTGAGCGTCAGCCCGAAGCTTTTCTCCAGTTCTTCGGTGAACTTTTTAGTCTCGTGCTTTTCCATGGCGAACGATTTGACGACCCTGGCCCCGGAAACCGTTTCCTGAAGTATGGAGGCGACGTCCGCCGCTTTTTTCTGCGCCTCGCGCGAGACCTCCCTCATTTCTGATCCGAAACGGTTGATGATAAAAGAAAGCAGGGGGATGACGAGGAAAGTGATGAGGGTCAACCGCCAGTTAAGATAGATCAAATAGCCGATCACTCCGATCAGCGTGAGCAGGTTGGGCATGATCTCCATTACCGAGGCGATCACTGCCGACTGGACCACGCTAATGTCATTGGTCACGCGGGAGATGACCTCTCCCGTGCGCCACTTGGAGAAGAAATCGAGCGACATATCCTGGATGTGGCGGTAGACCTGGATGCGCAGATCGGTCACCACGCGGTAGCCGGCAAAAGAGGTCAGGTATCCCTGTCCGTAGGTGGCAACCCCCCGGAAAAAATAGAGCGCGACCGCTCCCAACACTACCATGTTAAGCAAGGAAAAGTTCCGGGAGCCGATTGCTTCCGAAAGCTTGCCGATCAGCGGGATCAGCAGGATATTGGTGATCGAGACGATCACCATGCACAAGATCGCTCCGATGATCTGGCGGCGGTACGGCTTTAAATAAGAAAGAAGCCTACGATAAAGTTTCATTCAGGATCTCCCCGACCATCAGGTCTGACGCGCCTTTCGGTCCCATCGCTGTTTTGAGGGCGATGCTTATCCATTCCAGCTTTTCCCGGTCGGAGATCAGTTGTGAAGCCCGTTCGGCTACCCGGCGCGGGTCGACCTTGCCCCTGATCTCCTCCACGATCTCGTGGCCGGCCTTGATGTTGGGCAGGGCAAAATATTTGGTCTTTTTATTGATATGCCAGGCGAGGCCGCGCTTGATCAGGTATTTTAATCCGGGGACAGCGCTAATATAGTGCATGATGCCCTCAAGCGGGATCGCATCCGGACGGTCGAGCGGGAACACCACGATCATGGGGATGCCTAGGGCCGCGAGGACGGCGGTGTTGGTGCCGGGGATGGTTATCGCCAGGTCGGAGGCAAGCACCGAGTCCTGCGCGGCAAAAACATCGAACACCTGGTGTTCCTTGAATTCGAGCACTTCTTCCATGGTAATAAAGGGCGAAAGGATGAGCATCAGCTTTACCCCGGGGGCCAAATTTTTAAGGAACTTTCCGGCTTTCTCGTAAATGGGGAGGGTCTGCTTGATCTCCCATTTCCGGCTCCCGGGAAGGAATGCGACGACGGGATGGGAAGCGTCCAGTTTCCACTTATCCCGCGCCTTATGACCGGACAGGGCATTGACCGAATCTACCATCAGGTCTCCGGCGATCTTTAGTTTTTCTTTCGGCACTCCCTTTTGCGAAAAATAATTGAACATGTTCAGATCGGGAACGAAGAATTTTTTAAAAGCGCCCGTCCAGCTTATGAACTTGCCGGAAAGGTAAGCGTAAAGAGGGTAGTTGAGCTTTTTCGCGATCAGGGTAGCGTGCAAAAGGTCCCCGCCCAGATAAAGGCAGACTCCGCGGAAATCAAAAGCGTGCGGCAGTTTGCCTCCCAGCATCCATTTTTTATATTCACCGGCGGAAACGATCTGGTCTACCGCCAGGTTCTTTTTTGCGAATTCCACTTCACTGCCCGATGTGTACTGGCAGGGAGTGAGGAAAAGATAAATGCTCGCTTCCGGCGCCTTTTCCCTGAATTTTTTCGCGACCGGGGCCACCAGGGCGGAAAGTTCACCGGGACTGTTGGCGATGAGGATTATATCCATCTGTTATCAGTAACCAAGCTCCCGAACCATGGCTTCCAGTTTGCAGGGGACTTTAAAGGTCTTGGTGCGGCAATGTTTAACTGCGGTATCGGGATCCTTTAATCCGTGGCCGGTAAGGATGCAGACGATGAGGGATCCGTCCTTTATTTTTCCTTCCTTGTTTTGTTTGATCAAGCCGGCGACCGAAGCCGCGGAAGCGGGCTCGCAGAAGATCCCGGTCTTTGAAGCGATCAGATTGTAGGCCTCAAGTATTTCCTCATCGGTCACCATGCCGATTATCCCATCCGATTCTTCCTGGGCGGCCACCGCCTGTTTCCAGGAGGCGGGATTACCGATGCGGATGGCGGTGGCGATAGTTTCCGGTTTTTCCACCTTGTGCCCGAGCACGATCGGGGCCGCGCCCGCGGCCTGAAATCCCATCATTTTCGGGAGCTTGCTTATGTGTTTCTTATTGTAATATTCCTTATAGCCCTTCCAGTAGGCGGTAATATTGCCCGCGTTGCCGACCGGAATGAAGTGGTAGTCCGGGACCGCGTCGAGCTGGTCGCAGATCTCGAACGCGCCGGTCTTTTGCCCTTCGATACGGTAAGGGTTGATGGAATTGACGATCTCTACCGGATACCTTTCCCCGATCTCCCTGACCAGGTCGAGCGCCTGGTCAAAGTTGCCGCTGACCTCAAAAACCTTGGCGCCGTGCATGAGCGCCTGCGCCAACTTGCCGAGCGCGATCTTGCCTTCGGGGATAATGACGATGCAATCCATGCCGGCCCGGGCGGCGTACGCGGCAGCGGAGGCAGATGTGTTGCCGGTCGAAGCGCAGATCACCGCTTTTTTCCCCGCTTCCGCCGCTTTTGAGATGGCCATGGTCATGCCGCGGTCCTTGAACGATCCGGTCGGATTGGCGCCCTCGAACTTGAGATAAACCTGGCATTTGACCGAATCGGACAGGTTTTGCGATAAGACCAACGGGGTATTGCCCTCAAAAAAAGTGATGACAGGGGTTTTATCGGTAACGGGAAGATGGTCCCTGTAAGTTTCTATTATTCCCGGATAACGCATAATTTCTCCTTTATCAAGGAGAAATTATACCATAAAAAAGGCCGGGTTAAAATAAGGCCGTCAATTTTTAAAGGTCAGGTCATCAATCTTGGC
>CAIYXV010000137.1 GCA_903930225.1 uncultured bacterium
GCTTACAACATCGAACGCGAACGCATCGATCGACCATAACAATTCGGGACGGAATCCGCCCGCGTCAAGAAGGGCCTTTCGCTTAACAATTGTCGTGCTGGACTGCACCGGTGAGAATTTTTCTTTTAAGAACAATTTCAACGTTTCCTGCGGGGGAAAATATCCGGCCTTTCCGCTCAGGAACATCCGATTTTCTTTTGTCCTTTTGTCGTTGAACAATATCAGGTCCGAACAGCAAAGCCCGGCTTCCGGATATTTTGACAGCATTCCCATTGATCTCTCATACAATCCCGGTAATATTTTGTCGTCTGAAGCCATAAAATGGAGATAGTCGCCTTTCACTGTTTTCAAGATATTAATCGTAGAAAGTACAACCCCCATATTCTTTGCATTCTGGATCAATTTTATATTCGAGTGGCTGCCCATAAAAGATTTGACCACCTGGACGCTGTTATCGGTCGAAGCATCGTCTATCACAATGATCTCATCCGGCTTATACGACTGGCCCAGCACGGAAGAGAGCGCTTCGCCGATATAATTAGCGTAATTGTAGTTGGGCATGACAACGGATAATGAAGGCATTATTCTTCCCCGATCGATATCAAAAGTCCCAGAGCAAAGAACATTTGGTTATGAGCCAGCACGCCAAAAGAAAAACCATGTATCAAAAGCCCGATAAAACCGGATATTACCGCCAGCTTATACAGATCCGGCCGCTTGAAGGTTGATCTTGCCGCATAAAACAAAGCGGCCGCGATCGCGAACATAAATACCGCGAAGTTCAATATCCCCGACTCCGCCATTACCTCATAATAGATATTATGGGGCTTTTCATAAAAGTTCTTTATCGGCGAATCGGGGGAGCGATATTGATTATATAAAAAACCGTAATTGCCTATCCCGATCCCGATCATTGGATGGCTTTTTATCATATTCACCGCGGTTTGCGCCATAAAGAAACGGGTGATCTTGTCGTCAACCTTTTCGGCGTACCCGCCGTTATAAACGCCCTTTCCTTTGGACGGGTCGGACTCACGATAATCTTTAAGCTCTTTTGGCAAGTTCCATATCATATATTTTGAGGAAAAGGACTTAAACGCAAAAAGATAATCCGGGCAAAGAAATGTTTTGATCATAAATATCGAAAGAACGATCATTAATACGATCGACAAGCCTTTCAAATAAAATCCGGCGGGAATTGTCCTTGCCCCGAAAATAAGGAACAATAAGGCCGCGATCGCGAACCCAGCCCAACCACCCATTGAAAAAGTCATCACCAGCGCCAGCATAGAGATAAAAACCATAAGCCAGCTTGAGATCCCTTTTCTTTCGGCCAAGACCGCTAACGACAGCGGTATGATAAATATCAGAAGATCCGCGAACACTTGCGGTTCGGTGGCGGTGCCGTACAATCTGGGGACAACATGCGGGGCAAAGACCAGCGTCTTTATCAGGCCGAACATGAATGCAAGAATCGTCGCAACGCCGTAGAATGAAGCAAGCGCCCCTGAGACCGCAACTATTAATATGGCTTTTTTAAGTTTTTCAACGTTATCGATGATCTGACACGTAAGCCAGACGGATAAAAGGTTCAATAACAGGTATAGATAGGCGAATAAATTGTAGACCTTTGGCTTCATCAAGCCGGAAAGACCGATTATGTTCGGGTCCAGAATAATGCTCTTCCAGTTTAAAGCCAGCGATAGGCCATAGATCACAAAAAATAACGATAAAAGAACAAAGATAAAATTAAATCGCAGTTTTCTTTTTCCGGTCATACTTTCAAATATCAAAAGGCCAAAAACCACTGCCATTAAAACAAAGTAAATAAATCCGTAATATAACGGCGGATAAACGATCGTCTGCCAGGGGGAAACCGCCAGAAAAGGCAGCACCGCCAGCAGGGCATAAAACAATTTTTCCGCGCTGATCATTTCAATATTTCCCTCAACTTCCGGTACACGCTTTCAACCGCGATATCCATACACGCCATTTTACGGCATCCGCTCTCGCAATAACAGGGGGAACAGTCGATCTTTTGGCTTAAGGTCCCTATGTTTTCCGAATATGGCCGCCAGTTGGCAGGATCGCTGATGCCGCTAAAAAGCACCACGCCTTTTATCCCAAGCAGTGCCGCCGCGTGCCCGCCCATAGAATCCACTCCCAAATACAAGGCTGCCAGGCTTAAGAGCGAAAAGAACTTAAAGATTGAACCCTGTCCGGAAAGATCATACGCTTGGTGCTTCATCTTGCCTATGATATTCGCGATCATACCTTTATCTGAACCGGCGCCGGCAAATGCGACCTGATACCCCTCTTCTATCAATTTATCCGCCAGCTCCGCCCAGCGCTGATCTTGCCAGAGCTTTACCGGATTGCCCGCTCCCGGATTTATAAGGATCATTTTTGCCCGGTCGATCCCGGCGGACTTTAACATTGACTGCGCGTCCGCGAGATCCTCCTTGCCGATCGGAAGAGGATTGCCGGACATATCGATCCCAGGAAAAGACTTCAATATTTTCCTGAAGTTTTCCTGAATATGGATCCCCGGTTCAAATTCGATCTCCCGGTTCAATAAAAACCCACCCCCCCCGCTCCCAAACCCCGCCCGATATTTTACTTTTCCCAGCCACATGAGAGGGATCCCCGGCGACCAGTGCGGACGGAAGTCTATCCCAATGTCATATTTGCGAATCCTAAGTTCTCTTACGGTCCCGATAATTTGCCGGATGTCCTCGATCATTTTAAACATGAACGGCCGGCGGCTTTTATCCATTCTGAAACTTTTGTAAACTATCACATCATCGATATACGGCAAGCCTTTGATCAATTCGACCGCCCACGGACCGGCCAGGATATCAAGCTTAGCCTTTGGATATCTGTCCTTTATCGCTTTGATCGTGGGAAGTGACATTAATATATCTCCAAGCTGATCTACCCGGCAGATAAGTATATTTTTCGGATCGATTGAAGGGACTACCGAGCGTTTAAGAAACAAATGATCGCCGATAAAATCGAGAACGGCAAAAAAGCCGGTCAATAATTTTCTGTTATTAAAATAGTAATTACGCACGGATCCTCTTTTTGAATATCCAAGACCTTATAAGGTCATAGACCTTCAACAATCCGTAAGCGAATTCGAGCGGGATAGATAAAACATAATATCCAAGCAAGACAAAAAGTCCCGGTTTTTTTACAAGTATCGCGGAGCTGCGGCCGCAGATCTCTTTGAGTGGTTTTAAGACATCGCCCCATTGAAAAGACCGGCCAAGTTCCATAAGCGCATTTTTTGCCCCCTGATAATATTTTTGGTCGTCGAGCAGTTTGGCCGCGGCCTGTGCCATGGCCTGCGGATCGCCGGCGGGAATGACCGCTCCCCCTCCATGCGCTTTGATGAGGTCGGAGATCATTCCGCCTTCCGAGATCACGAACGGAAGCTTTGCTTTGATAAGATCGAGCGCGCGGATCCTAAAGCTATACTTTGCCTCGTCAGACGGCAAATGGGCAATGGCCGCGATATCGGCTTCGAGCAAATAATTGCCGACCTCCGCATAATCCACCCAATCGATAAAGATCGCCTTATCTTTGATCGTATCTAGCTCCGTAGATAAACGATCGTTCAACTGTTTTGATTGCAATCGGTCAACGTTTCCCGCCCCCAGGAAGACCAGCTTAACTCCCGGATGGCTCTGGTCTAACAATTTATATGCTTTGATCAGCGTGATCGGATCATACCAGCTGGCCAATCTCCCATAAGAAAGAAGGACCTTATCGTTTAGCCCGATCGCCGGTAAAACCCCCTTCATTACATTTTTTTTATGCTTGAATTCTCCGGACAAGCCAAAGGGAACCACATCAATTCTTTTTTGCCCTGCCATTTTTGAAAAGTATTCTTTTGCGGCTTGATTCAATACCAGGAAACTATCGCCAAGCTTAAACATCTCTTTATATTTGATCTGCTGCCGCAGATACGCCCAGGAAGGCAGATAGAGGCGGTCTTCAAATAGAGACGGGAAAAGATCTATGATAAGCCGGCCTTTAAATTTTGCCAGCAGAGGATAAACGGAGAAAAATCTCGAACCGTCATAAATGCATATATCCGCGTTTTTAAGATGCCTGGCAAGATTGCGCGTTGAATATCGCTCTATTTTAAAGCTTTCTCCTTCAGTTTTTCCGGGAGCGATAATGGTCACATCGTAAAATGAAGAAAGATATAAAGCAAAGTTAAAATATCTGATCCCCGCCCCCCGCGGATCGCCAGTTACCGGCTCTTTTGAGATGATCAATATCTTTGTCAATTTGACCCGCCCTGTATCTTTAATTTTCTCGCGCGGTTAAGCACGCGCCAATAAAGATCTTTCGAGATCGGATACAATATGATCCACAACAATCTTTTAACCAGATCGTTAAACGCGTAACGGAACAGCTTGAAGGACACGAACCGGCGGTATTTGCGGTCCATCATCGCCGTTCTTAAGACCTGGAACGGCGAAGTAGAAAAAGCCGCGGTCCGTTCGAACATGGGCAGAACGTCGCGGTATCCCGGGGAGCAAATGATATCGAATTCCTTTTTTATGATCTCCCGTTCCAGACGCCCGATCTTTGCCCGAGAGCCGCCGTATTGCTCCGGATGGATCCGGGAAACCGTAAATATTTCCGGGATGTAGCAGAACCCGTACCTGAAGCAGATCACGCTTGAGGCAAAGGTATCGCATGACCATTTAAGGTCCGCCAAAAAGCCGCCCGCTTCCGCAAGCGCTGAGCGTTTAATTATCGCCGTATTGCTCCTCACCGGAGTAAAAGGGTCGCGAAGGAATTTTTTGCACGCGTCTTCCTGTGAAAAATACCGCGGTTTATCGCTCAAATATACCCGATCCGCTACCCTATCTTTCCCGTAATCAAACATATTGTCAGTACAGCACAATCCCGCCTTAGGATATTTAATAAGCATCTCCATCGAGCGTTTAAAAAATTCGGGAAGGACCTTATCGTCTGACGAAGCTGCGTACACATAGTCGCCGGTCGCCGCTTCCAGGCATTTTAAGATCGAATAATTTACTCCCCGGTTCTTTTCGTTCTTCAGCAATTTAAGGTTTGGATGCTTTTTTTGCAGGGTTTCGATAACCTCTATGCTGTTATCGGTCGATCCATCATCGACCACGATAACTTCCAAAGGCTTAAAAGATTGGCCAAGTATCGACTCTAGCGCTTCCCCGACGTATTCGCCGTAATTATAATTGGCCATTAAAACCGAAAGCGTGGAGCTGCTCATGGCAGTTCACCTTTCGGCATGCTATTTAAATGACCGTGGTTTTCGATATTTGCACCAGTAGATCTCACAATCGTCGCACTTTTTCTCCTTCAGCTTCTTATTGAATTCATCGAATATGAAATCCGCGTCCGAAAACCTAAGCTCGTTGGCTGCCGAGATAATCTCATCATGATAAAGCACGCTGATCTCCGCGAAGTAAGTGGATAAAAAATGCTCCAGGTCGTACCCGTGCTTATCCTGGAATTTTTTGTACGTATTCTCGACCAGCCCCCAGAACCTTTTTTCGTCCTTATTTTTCAGGGTCAGGGAATCGGAACTGCAGCAATGGATAAGCGGCGCGTTATTGAGCCACAGGCAGAACATTTTGTTCTCAAAACAATATTCCTGGAGCTCCAGATCGACCGAATATGATTCTTTTTCAAATCCCCCGAGCTTGTCCCATATCTTTTTCGGGAACGAAGCGGAAACCGAGAACCGGCCGGTCATGAACTCAAGTCTGGGCACGCTTTCGTTCCAGGCGTCTTCCGCCAGACCGAACATAAGCCGCCGGTCACGGTTCTGAATATTCTTGAACTCTATGGACAGGTTGGGCATTTCTTCCAATGATTCAAGGGTCCAAAGCAGGTCAGTGTAATTGTTCCTTTTGAACAATTCACGCAAAACCGAATTCCTTCTGCCGTTAAATTGCTGGTAACCCAGATTAATTATCCCCACCCGGTTTGAAGAAAATATTTTTGACCAGGCGCCGTCAAGATCGGCAAACCAGCGGGCAGGCCATAATACGTCGCTATGCGTCACGATAATTACGTCCGTTGACGGGTCCAGTTCTTTTATGCCCCGGTTATAGCATTCATTTGTGCCGTTGTAACCGCTTTGCTTCGCGTACTTAATTCCGGCCCGGCGGCAAAAGTCCTCGCAGGTCCTTTCTTCTTGGTTGCCTTCTTCGACCACGATAATATCGCCGGTATAATCGCTTTGTATTAAACTGATAAGCGAGCTCTGGAATATTTCGGAATTGAACATGGTCGGCAAGACCAGCCCGTATTTGATCGGTGATGCCTTTGCGGCCCCCTTGCTCCGGGCTTCGATCTTTAGCGGATAGCCGCGGCCGGCGATCTTATCCGATATAGCAGTCTCTCCAATTTCGTAAAGAAAATGCGACAGCCAGCTTGCCGTCTGATCTTTTAGCAGATCTGTATAGTATCTTTTGATCAGAAATTCAATGCACAGCCCGTAGCGGTTCATGTTCCACAGCAACAAGCAGTTCCTGATAAAGACATTCTCTTTTTGCGCGGAAAGCACAAAGGTTGTGATCTCTGAGGCCGCCTTATTGCGCGCCGACAGCTTATAGATCAAATATTTAAAGATGGCGTAAGGGTCTTTAAAGGTCTTGCGCCAGTCTAAAAGCAAACGCAGCAGCAAGGCAAGCATAAATTCAAAGCCAAGGCTCAATACAAAAACAATGGCAAACCGCGACCGCCGGCCGTAGAACAATCCGACCAAGGCCCGATATAATCTTTTCCTGCGAACAACATCCTTGCGGCTGACCGGCTCCGTATAACACGATAATTCGCGCACGCGGCTGGCAAGCAGCAGATCGTCCAGCGCATCTTTGATGGGATCCGGACCTTTTTGATTCCCTTTACCGCTAAACATTTAGATCCTCCATTCAAGCTTCGGCCTTACTTCCCCCAGCCATTCGGTCGGATAATCATTAAACACCCTAAAGGACAGGACTTCCCCGGTCTTTATCTGCGCGTTATTGACGCCGATAACAAATTCCAGGTTATGCTCGCCGTAATTCAATAGATTAGCCGGGACCACGCAGACGACCTTGTGCACGCCTTTCCCGTAACGGATATTTTTTTCTTCGTTGTGGTCCTGGTCGGAAGCGGAAAACAAGAACGTTCCCCGCCTGAACATATGATAGCCGGTCACGATACGGTTGCCGTCATCGGCCACTTCAAAGACCAATTCGATCAAGACCGGCTCCGATGTTTTAAAATTCGCCGCCGGTTCCTCGCTTTCATTTAGCAACCTGACGGAACGCATCTTAACCCAGCTGTTTTGCGGCGCGTCCTGATCGTTCCAGACCTTCTGCGCCCCCATTTCTTCTCCGGCTAAAAGATAAGAGTCGATCACTTTATCCGCGTCGTCGATCATTTTTACCCTGCCCGAATCAAGCCAAATGCATTTGGAGCACAGGTTTTTAACGCTCGCCATGTTATGGCTCACGAACATTATCGTTTTCCCCGAGGCAGAGACGTTCTCCATTTTGCTCAAACATTTCTTCTGGAACTTTGCGTCCCCCACCGCCAGCACCTCATCGATCAAAAGGATCTCCGTCTCCAAATGCGCCGCCACCGCAAAAGCCAGACGGACATACATCCCGCTTGAATATCTTTTGACCGGAGTATCGAGGAACTTAGCGATCTCCGCGAAATCAACGATCTCATCGAATTTTCTCTTTATTTCCGCATTGGTCATCCCCATGATCGAACCGTTCATAAAAATATTTTCCCGGCCGGTCAGTTCCGGATGAAAGCCGGTCCCCACCTCCAGCAGGCTGGCGACCCTGCCCCTTAAACGGATCTCGCCTTCCGTGGGTTCGGTGATCTGGCTGATCAATTTAAGCAGGGTGCTTTTGCCGGCCCCGTTCCTTCCGATCACGCCGAACGATTTCCCCTCCTCAACCCGCAGGGACACGTTCCTTAGCGCCCAGAATTCCTTCTGCTCTTGTTGGCTCCGGTCTCTCTTGAACAGTCCGGTAATGCCATTGACGATCACGTCCCTTAACGCGCGGTATCTTTCCCCTCCGCCAGAGCCGAGCAGATAGCGCTTGCCCAAATCATCGATTGTGATGGCAGATTTTTTGTGCGTCATATAATATCCGCGAAGGTCCTTTCCATTTTCTTATAATATATCAATCCGCTTACAAACAGCGCCACCATCGCCAGCGTGCTGACCATCAGATTATTCCAGTCGGGGGCCGGAGCACCCAGGATGCACCAGCGGAAACCGTCAATGACGCCGACCAGGGGATTCAATGAATACCAGAACTTCCATTGCGCCGGAATGATCGAAGAAGAATACGCGACCGGAGAAAAATACTGGCCGGCCTGTATTAAAAATGGGACAATATAGAAAACATCCCGGAACTCAACATTCAAAGCCGACAGCCACAATCCGACCCCAAGCGCGGCGATAAAAGCCAAGAAAATAAACAGCGGCAGGAACAAGAAATTGAGCGTAGGCATTACCCTGAACCAGCCCATCATGCCGATAAGGATCACAAAAGAGATCGCAAAATCGATCACTCCGGAAATAACCGCGCTGGTCGGGATTATTATCCTCGGGAAATAGATCTTCGTGATGATCGCCGAATTCCCGACCAACGACTGGCTCGAGGCTCTCATGGAATTGGCGAAGAACTGCCACGGCAGCAGGGCGGTAAAGGTTAATATGGGATAAGGCACCCCGTCGGACGGAAGCTTGGCCAGGCCGCCAAAGATCACCGAAAAGACCACCATGGTCAATAGCGGCTGTACGACCGCCCAGGCGATACCGATCGCCGCCTGCTTGTACCTGATCAGGATATCGCGCCAGGCCAAAAACCAGAAAAGTTCCCGGTAAACCCACAGTTCTTTAAGGTCGATCGAAATAAAACCCTTTCTCCGCTTGATTATTCTTTCCTTCATTACCCTCAATCCCTTCCCGCTATCATAATTCCACCAATGAAACCTTTAACGGTTTAACAATCATGTTGCTTAAAAAATCATTCCGGTTAAGCAAAGGCTCCAGGTCTTCGTTCGGCCGACCAAATTTCACCTGCGGGATCACGCGGTACTTGCCGCTGATTTCCACGTTCACAAAGACCGGGCCTTTTATTTTCAGCGCTTTCGCGATTATCTGATGCAGGCTGCGGTTGTTTTTTACGCTTAAGGTTTTAAAGCCGTAAGCTTTGGCGACTTTGACAAAATCCGGGAACGCCAGCCCGCCGTTAACCGTTGAAGCCAGATATTCCGAGCCCATCCATTGGTCCTGGGTCTGCCGGATCATGGAGTAGCCGTGATTGTTGACCAAAAATATCTTGATCGGCAATTTATGCCTGATAACGGTCGCCAGCTCCTGAATGTTCATTTGCAGACTGCCGTCGCCCGTGACGCAGATGATGTTCTTATCTTTTTTGGCAAAGCACGCGCCGATCGCCGCCGGAAGCGCCCACCCCATGGCGGTATTGTTCCAGTCGTGAAAAACCCTTTGCCCCGGTTTGAAATCAAATGCCTGCATGGTCCACGCCAGGGTACAGCCGGTATCCAGAAAAAGAGCATCGTCCGGCTTGCTAGCCGAAGATAATGTTTTTACGAACACGTATGGATTGACCTCTTTTTCTTTGTAATATTTTTCCGGGCAGATCGGATATTTCCTCTTCCAGGCCAGGATCCTTTGCCGCCAGTCCGAAATATCCTTTTTTTCAATATCCTGCCCGATCAGGGCTCGTATAAACTCTCCGGCATCCGCGTCGATTGGAAGCTCGATATCCAATCCATATTTTTTGAATTTGTTCAATTCTTTCGGATCGATATCAACTACGATCTTTTTCGCCCCTCTGGCAAAAGTGGAGATCGGACTTCCGGTCGCTTTGGTATCCAATCTGCTGCCGATCGATAAGATAAGGTCGGCGTTCTGGACCGCAAAATTGGCATAACGCGTGCCGTGAGTTCCAAAAGTCCCGATCATCAATGGGTGATCACCGGGTAAAATATCCGCCGCCGCCCAGGTCGGAGAGACCGGGAACCCCAATTTATTGACAAGTTCAATTACCGACCGCTCGGCTGACGATAAGTGAACGCCCCAACCAAGTATCAGTACCGGCCTTTTTGCCTGTTTGATAAATGCCAGGCACTTTTTCAGCTTATCGCTGCCAACTGTTTTTTTGATCTTAGGCGGGGTAAATGATCTAAGCGCGCGGGGATTAATCTCCACCCTCTGAACATTGTCCGGGATATCGATCACGACCGGCCCCGGCCTGCCTGATCTTGCCAGATAACAGGCTTTCTCCAATTCATATCTTATAAGTTTCGGCTCTCTTATCATCACCGCGTATTTGGTTATTGGCCGGCAGATATCAACCACGTCGGTTTCTTGAAAACCGATCTGCCTCACGCCGGTATCCCCTTTCAACCTGAAAGTCGATACCTGTCCGGTGACAAAAATAACCGGTACGGAATCATAATACGCGCCGCAGATGCCGGTTATAAGATTGGTCGCGCCCGGTCCGCTGGTCGCGATCGCCGCGCCTAATCCGCCGGCCATTCTCGCGTAGCCGTCGGCCGCCATGGCGCCCGCCTGTTCATGCTGGGTGCAGATAAAAGAAATTCCCGACGTTCTCTCCAGGGAATGGATCAAATGGAGAGAAGCGCCCCCCGAAACCGCAAAAGCATGCGTTATTCCCTGTTTTGCCAGAAACTCAGCTACGTAATCGGATAATTTCACCTAATTCATCTCCGGTCTATTTTTGCCCCCAGGGCATTTCCTTTTTAGCGGTGACAAAAAGCGTTCCTTCGCGATAACCGGCCGGCATGTCTTCAACCTTGCCGACCTTTTGCCAGTTGAGCTTTTGCGAGAAAAGATTGATCCCCATTTTCGTGAAGTGATCGTACAACAATTTCGCGTTGTCCTTATTCTCTACTTCGATCATGGCATCGGTTTTGAGCCACTGCTCCCTAGTTGTGGCCAGAATGATCTCTTTTTCGTGGCCTTCCGCGTCCATTTTTATCAGGTCCGCCCATTCAATAATGGGCCCGATCGCTTCCACTTTTACCTTGAACCTTTCGAGTTCGCCGTAAGGATTGGCTTTTGACCCTGCCAGATGGCTTCCGGTGGTGTTGCCGACCACTCTGACAAATTCCATCTCCCCTGCTTTGCTCGAGACCGCGGCATTGAACGGCTGGACTTTTTTGGAATTATTCAAGGAAAGATTGCTCTTTAGCCTTTCAAAATGTTTTGGATCGGGTTCATAGTTGCGGACCTCAAAACCGCATTTGTCCAATATGACCGAATGCAGTCCGATATTAGCGCCGATATCCGCTGCTTTCTTATAATTATTCCGGTTTTCCCAGTAAAAGCTGAAAATGATAAGCTCGTCGATGTCAAAAAGATTGAGCGAATCGACCGCTCCCATCTTAAAATACGGAAAATTCAACTCCCCGAAAGGCTTAAAATCCTGGACCTTTGGCTGGTCACCGGAAAAAAGCGCTTCGATCTCTTTTCTCGCTACCCGCTTCAACAATTCATACAGTTTGGATCCCGGCGCATGATCGTTTCTGACCGACGGAAGCGCTAAGAACAATTTTTCTAAAATATCAGATCCCATTTATAAAACCTCCCATATCACTTAGTATTTGGCCAATCATTCTTAAATCTCCTCAACTTATACATATTAGTATCTTTGACCAATTCCCTGGCCAGCGCCGCTCCGTTTTCCTCCTTCCAATTATCATTTACTACCGAAAAGTTTCGTCCGCCGGCAACCCCTTTGCCCCGCGCGATCAGCCAATTGATGCAGTCATAAATATCTTCCATGCTGGTGCCGCGCTCGCTCTTTAAAAACTCCACCGTCTTTATGTGTTTTTCATCTTTCGCGTTCGTATTTTCAATGATCAGGTCATGGACTTTGGTGCGGGTCCATCCCGGCCCGACCGAAAACACGTTAAGGTCATAATTTTCGGAATCCAAAAATTCGCACATCTTGATCAGCATGATCTTTGAGATGGTATAAGCGGAAAAGTTCTTAACCGAGTTATTGACCCCGCCCCCCGCGAAAAACACCGCGCTCGGACCGCCTTTTTTGTTTCTGAAAGGGAACAATAAATGGAGCGCCCGCAATTGTTCGACCGCGTTGACCTTAACCGAATCGCTCCATTCGTCAAAATCAGAATCAAAGAATGCTTTAAGCGGCAAGGGAGAACAGGGACAGGAAATAAAGACATCCCAATAAAGCTTCGTTTTACCGAACACCTTCGCGAACTTTAAAAGACTGTCCTTGTCCATAAGATCGCATTGATATAATCGGCAGTTCTTTATCTTTTTCAATTCACTCAATGATCGTTTTGACCGGTAAGTCCCAATAACCAAATAGCCGTCTTCTGAATACTTCCTGGCCAGCTCCCTTCCAATATCGCTCGAGATAGAAAGGATAACAACGACCTTATTTTTATCTCTTTTGTTTGAGCGTTTGATCATTATTAAAATGGCCCCGTAAAGTTATCGATCTCGGTTATTTTCATTTTAGAATACGGGATGATCTTTCTGGTCTTTTGTTCGGGAAGCACTTTCTTTATTGCCTCGATAATATCTTTATAATCCGGATAAAACACTTTTTCCAAAGAATAACTGCAGGGAGTGGGACAATCAGGCAATCCGATCCGCACGATCGGGGCTTTTAAATATTTAAATGCCAGCTCCGCGACCTGACTGCTGATCTCCGACGCCACCCCAAATTGCTTCCACCCGGTATCGCAAACGATCAATCTCCCTGTCTTTTTTACGGACTTAATGATCGTTTGAATGTCTAAAGGACGAACGGTCCGCAGATCGATCAATTCCACATCTATCCTGGTGCCTTTTAGCAGTCCGACCGTTTGCACGGCCTCCCTTACCATATCCGAGACCGCGACGAGGGTCACGTCTTTTCCTTTTTTAATGACGTTCGCCTTACCGATCGGCACTTTGTAAAAAGCTTTGGGAACGTTGCCTGATCTTTCGAATAACTTCCTATGTTCGATCACGATCACAGGAGATGGGTCAAAAATACTGGAGAGCAGCAAGCCTTTGGCGTCATAGGGCGTTGCCGGCATTACCACTTTTATCCCCGGAAAATGAGCGAAGGTCGCCTGCAGGCTCTGCGAATGCTGGGACGCCTGCCCCCAGCCTCTTCCCACAATGGTGCGGATGGTCCAGGGTACCCGCCTGCGGTTCATGTAGCTCCACTTTGCGGCATGGTTGGCGATCTGGTCCATAGCCAGCAATATAAAATCATTGCGCGCGTGTACCATGATCGGCTTCATGCCGGACAGGGCCGCGCCAGTCCCCCAGCCGGTGGTGGCATTTTCAGAAAGAGGGATGTCAAAAACTCTTTGGTCCCCGTAGGCTTCATACGCCGGACGGGTCGTTCCAAATATCCCTTTGGGATCGTCCACGCCTTCTCCCATTACAAAAACCGTGGGATCTTTGGCCATCGCCTGGACGGTCGCTTCCGCGATCGCTTCCCGATATTTCAACTGCCTCATATATTTTTCCCCTTTGATCTAATAAACATCTTTAAAAAGCTCGGACGGCGCCGGCAGAGGGCTTTTTTTCGCGAATTCGAAAGCTTTTAGAACTATTTTGTCTATTTCGCTTTCAATGCGGATAATATCTTTTTCATTTAAGACCTTATTTAAGATCAGCGTTTTTTCGAGGTTTTTTACCGGGTCTTTGGCCTTCCAGCGTTCCCATTCTTCCTTTGGCCGCCATCCAAAATCGGTATCAAATCCCGGCCCGACGTGTTCATGCCATCTGTAAGTTTTAGCTTCGATTATCGTCGGACCTTCCCCGCTCCGGGCGCGGGCGACCGCTTTTTGCGCGGCGCTGAATACTTCTTCCACATTGTTCCCATCTATCTGCGCTCCCGGAACGTTAAAGATACTGCCGCGATCGTATATATTGTCAGAGATCGCCTGCCGGGCGGAGATGCGGGATTGGACTGCGTAAAAATTATTTTCGCAGACAAAAATAACCGGCAGTTTTTTAAGCCCCGCGAAATTCAGGCTTTCGTAAAACACGCCTTCCTCTGTCGCCCCGTCCCCAAAAAAGCAGACCGCTACCGTATCTTTTTTTTGAAGCTTTGCCGCCAGGGCGAATCCAGTCGCGATAGAGATGCCGCCGGAAACGATCGCGGTAGATCCCATATAGCCGACCTCCGGGCTCGACAAAAGCAATGATCCGCATTTTCCCCGGTTGGCGCCCGTGGCTTTGACGTAAAATTCGGCGATCATGGCATTGGGATCGCCTCCTTTTGCCAGATAATACCCATGGCTTCTGTAATATCCGACCACCGGATCGGACTGGCGAAGAGCGGCAATAATCCCCGTTGCGACCGCTTCGTGTCCGGTGTATAGATGCGTTGGGGAACGCATCTCCTGTTCACCGAACAATTCCGCCACTTTCAGCTCAAACTTTCGGATCTTCAGCATGGTCTGGTAAAAAGAAACGAGCTGTTTATTCGATGCGCTTTTTTGTCCTTTGCTAGAATTCAATGATCGCCCGCCCACTGATTTCTCCTTTTTTCAAACTTTCAAATATTTTATTTATCTCCTCGATCTTAAAGCGGTTCGAGATCAAATCCTTCGTCTTGATCTTGCCCGCCTGATAAAGAGAAACATATTTTGGGATATCCCGGTCGATCACCGTATCTCCTCCGTGAGAGCCGGAGATCTTTCTTCCGGAATTCATCGGATACGGGTCCAGGCAAATCTTTTCTCCCGGGACCGCGGCCAATATCACCGATCCTTTGGATTGATGCGCGGAATCGTATGCCTGTTCCATTGGCTTTGCTTTACCGATAGTGCAGATCGAAAAATCGACCCCTGCTCCCTTGGTCAGCTGTTTTATAGCTTCGACCGGATCGGTCTTTTGGGCATTAATGACATGGGTCGCGCCGAACCGCTTCGCCATCTGGAGCTTTTCTTCGACCATATCGATCGCGATAATCATCCCGGCAGAAACCAGGCTTGCCGCGTTGATCGCCGACAATCCTATTCCGCCCGCGCCGAAAACCGCTAGCGTATCCCCCGGCCCGGCTTTTGCCTGATTGATAACGATCCCCATTCCGGTCGGGATCGCGCAGCCCAGGAGGGCGGCGTCATCGAATGGGATATCATGAGGGATGGAGGAGAGACGGTTCTCTGAAATGATGCTATGTCTTTGAAACGTGGTAATATTGCCGGCGTTAATCTTTTTGCCGTTCCAAAGATAAGTGGGAGTGGGAGCATTGATGCCGCTGCCTTTCATCCAGGAAGCCACCACGTGATCCCCGATCTTAACCCGTGTTACCCCTTCCCCAACCCCTTCGACCACTCCGGCCGCTTCATGCCCCATCAAATGCGGCAAATATGGATCATGCCCGCGGGTTCCGATATGTTCATCTAATTGCTTTCCGCATATACCGGTAGCTTTGATACGGACCAGCACCTGGCCAAAGGCCAGTGACGGCATCTCCACTTCATCGACTACCACCGGTTTTCCTTGCTCAACCAGGATACAGGCGATCGTTTTCATTTGCTTCTCCTTTCATCAATCCCAAAAGACACTGTTTACCCTATGATCAAAAACAAACTATGCTGATTCGGCGATGAACCAATTAAAATCCCCGGTATAACCGACTTCTTTAAATACCTCTTTCCAGCCATCGGTGCTGAAATACGTTTTCGCGGTCAGGTTCCATTTTTCCATGCTGATCCTTTCGTTCTCATTCCTGTAGGCGTCCATGGTAATGAACTTGAACTTCCGGCTGACCCGCTCGAACTCCCGGAGCGCCTGTTTGCAATCTTCAAGATCGAGATTGTGGATAGTATTGATCGATATGATCAGATCGAACGACTTGTCCGGGAACGGAAGCTTCTTTGCATTGCCCAGTTTAACGAAGGGTTTCACGTCCGGCATGCAATTATCAACGGCGTACTGTGAAATATCTATCCCGGCAACGGTAATGCCTGGGATCAGCTCCCTAAAATCATGCAGTAAAAAACCCTTGCCGCAACCCACGTCCAGAACGGAATTGGCAGAGGTAAGCTTATAAAATTCCTGCATCCTCTTTACTACCGGCTGAAAAAAGCGGGCGTTATAATTGTAGCCTCCGTATCCCTGATTTCGGTCCCCGTCAAAATACTCCTTGCCGAACTGGCGGGCGATCTTCCTGTCTTCTTCCGTTACCGTACTCGCCCTTTCATCGATCTTCCTTTTTGACTTTGGATAAACATCCAGCAAATTCTCTTCCCTGCCTAATTTACCGTTCATAAACAGCCTCCTTTAAGATTAATGGTCCTGTAACTTACTTTTCTCCTTTCCATGACTTATTTTAAGTTTATCGCCTGCATCGTCTTGATGTTGTAATAACGCTTATCGGTCATTGAATCCGGGATCTTCCCCGCCTTGAACGCGTCGCACAGATCTTCGATCGCGTTTTCCACCGTCCTCTTTGCCGCGAAACCGAGCTCCTTTTTGATCTTCTCTGATGATACATGGTAAGAACGGTTATCGTCGGTGGGCGTGGTGACGATCTCGATATTTTTCTTTCCCATCTTCGCTTCGACGACCTTCTTCGCCAGTAGCGCGATCTCTTTTATCTTCATATTATGATACCCGGCGTTAAATATCTTACCGTCGATCTTTTCATCGGGATATTCCATGGTTAAAACGTAAAGATCGGTCATGTCTTCTATATGGAGATTGGGACGCTTCTGCTCGCCGCCAAATACCCTGATCACTCCGTTATTGACCGCGTGGTTGGTTAAGATGTTAACGGAAAGGTCCAGCCGCAGTCGGGGGGAATAGCCGCAGATCGTGGCCGGCCGCAAGATGAGCGTCACGAATCCCGGGGCTCTTTGCTTTGAAAGATACTCCTCGCCCAGCATTTTATATTTCGAATAATCGGTGAGCGGCTCGAGCGGAAGGTCCTCGGTCACGTTCTCTTCTTCTTTTACTCCGTAAACGCTGGAGCTTGAAGCGTAAACGAAACGGTTGACGCCGCTCTGCTTTGCGATATCGATCAGGCTTACCATGGCATCATAATTGATCGATTTGCCCAGATCGGGATTTAATTCATAACTAGGATCGTTCGAAATACAGGCCAAATGGATGACCGTGTCATAGCCTTTTAACTCTTTCTTTAAAAGCTCCCGATCGCGGATATCCCCTTTTACCTGTACCAAATTTGGATCACCTTTTACACTGTCCAGCACGTTATCGCCGTACATGTATAGATCGATCACTTTTACCTGATGGCCGGCCTTAAGCAGTTTCGGGACCAGGACCGATCCCACATACCCCGCCCCCCCGGTAACAAATACTTTTCTCATTTTCCCGCTCCCTTCTTCATCAGCACGTCAAAGATGCAATGGCAAAGCAGGTGATGCATCGCCTCCACCGGACCGTATTCGGCAGAAGGCACGTAGAAATTGATCTCGCCTTTGCCCCTCAAAGGGTTGTCCGCGCCGAAGCCGGAAAAAGTAACGACCCGGCATTTCTTTGCCGCTGCCGCCTGTACGCCTTTTAAAATATTCTCCGATTTTCCGGAACTGCTGATCGCGAAGAGAATGTCGCCCTCGTCCGCGAACATCTCGATCGGTTTTTCAAATACGTGCTCAAAGCCGTAATCATTCCCGATGCAGGTTAGCAGGGAATCGTCGTTAAAAGCTTGTGAGCGGATCCCGCCATTTTTCCAAAAATCGATCGCGAAATGGCTGGCGATCGCGGCGCTCCCGCCGTTGCCGATGAACATTACTTTTTTCCCCTTCTCCGCCTGCGCCTTGATGATACGGCAGGTCTCATCGATCCCGGAAAAAAGATCAAGTTTGGCCTTATTTTTACCGGTCACCTCGATCTTACCGGAAAGAGCGTTGAAGCTATTAAAATATTCTCTGGCAAGCTTTTCCATATCTCCCCCTATTTCATTATATTATGAATGAACTCGAGCAGTTCACGTTTTTCGACCGATCTTTTGTTCCCCACGATCTGGACGGCAAGCGCCCCGACCGCGTTGCCGATAAGCGAGACCAGGTCCAGCGGAAGCCCGACCGCAAAACAGGGCGCGGTAAAAGCAAAGAAAGCGTCCCCCGCCCCGATCGTATCTATGACTTTATTAGAGAAGATCGGCGTCTGGTTTACCTCACCTTGGCGGTCAATACCAAGTGATCCTTTTTTACCCAGGGTCACGATCAGGTTTTGGGCCCGCACGATCTCTTTGATCTTACGCGCGACCGCTTCGACATCGCCATGCTTGTCCTGCGCCGCCATCCTCAATTCCTGTTCATCTAGACAAATAAAGAACGGTTTGCGGTATTTGGTGATCATATTATACCCGGCATTGGCGGCGTTGGTCTGAGCGTTTACCGCGTACTTTTTTGCCGTTTTCTCAATAGCTTTGATAATATTTGCGGTCAAAAAGCCGTGGCCAAAATCAGAGACCAGCACCAGATCGTATTTACCGATCTCCGATTCAAGGTATTGCACCACTTCTTTTTCCAGCACCGGATCGATATAGTTGTCATTTAAATAATTAACCTCGAACAGCTTTTGATTGCGATATTGATCGATGTACCTTTTCTTGATGATCGTCGGGCCGTCATTCCTCAGGAAAAACTTCGGACTTACGTTCGGCTTCAGGTTCCCAGAGATGAATTCTTCCCTTGAATCTTCTTTGCCGAGCACGCTGACCAGCTGGATCTTATGGCACAACCCGGAAAGATGGTTGGCAATGGCGAACGATCCTCCGGCAAACGCCTCATACGACAGATATTTATTGACGATAATGGGGTTCTTGGCGGATTTACCCATGGTCGAAGTATAATGATATTCATCGATGATCCCATCGCCGATCAGCAATACTTTTAGATTTTTCAGCTTGTCCAAGCCGTTCGCGATCTGGTTGAACCGGAACTTTTCACGAAAACCTTTCAAATAATGCCTGGTCTCTTCCGGATAGATATCAAGAAAATTATTAATGATCTCGGATGAGCTGAAAGAAAAGCCGTCGGTCTCATGGATCTTTACCTTCCCAAAATTCAGCTTTTTCTCCTCATCGTAGATCTTGCCGTGAATGATCTGGTCGCGGTCTTTATAGTCTTTGCCCTTTGCGAACACATCCGGCTTGATCTGCCGCACCGATTCAAAGGGGATCTCGTCGTCGACCAGGCAAACATAATCCACCTGGTCGAGCGACGCGACGCTCTCCATCCTCATTTTTTCGTTAAAGATCGGACGGCCCGGGCCGCGGCGGACGTCTTTGTCCTTTATGATCGTAACGATCAAAACATCCCCCTGCGCTTTTGCCGAATTTAAGTGCTTGATCACGCCGGGGTGGATAAGATCGAACACGCCCAGGGTTTGCACGATCTTTTTCCCCTGCTTTTTAAGGGCTTTTACTTTTTTGATCAGTTCATCGTAAAACAGCTGTTTGTTCCTCATTTGCACTCCTTTTTTAAATAATCGTTCAACAATTTGGTGGAGGAGAACACTATTTCATGGGTAAACTTAAGCTCCGCTCCGATCTCAGCGACTACCTCGGCTTCTTTCTGTATCTTGCCAGTCTTATCTTTGAGCTTTTCGAATTCCTGCCCTTTCACGTATATATTTGGCCTAAGCTCGCGCAGGGTCTCGACCGCGGTCGGCCATTTGTTGACGGCCACGTAATCCACGCATTCGAGCGCGGCAATGCTTTCCGCCCGCAGGTCCTGGTTAAATACCGGACGTCCGGGTCCTTTATCGACATAGCGGTCAGGCGTAAGGGTTACGATCAAAATATCCCCCATCGCCTTTGCCGCCTGGAAATATTTGATATGGCCGGGATGCATAAGATCGAAACAACCGTGGCAGTGCACGATCTTTTTTCCCTGCGCTTTTAATTCTTTTATTTTTACCAGCAGATCGTCAAATTGAAGTATCTTTTTTTCGCTCATTTTTCCGCCTCGTTGATAGCCGCCCACAGTTGGGGCACGGTCTCCGCGTGCTTGCCTCTTATATAAAAACTTTCTCCCCCGTCCGCCACTGTACGGACCAGCATCGTCTTCCAGGGGCGGAAGTAATATGCCGGGTCGTCTTTTGCCGGCTCCCGGCTGTAATCATCGGGAAGAGCGTGCAGGTCGCAAACGACGGTTGTGAATTTGCTGATCGAGGCGTTATGTCCGCGAGCAATGTTCCTGGCCATGCTCAAAGCTTTAAGATAAACTTCCGGCGCCATCACCGCGCTGCCAAAGTTCATGACCACCCCATTCTCCAATTTTTGCACGGCGGATGCGAGGTTTAAAAAATCATTGTATGATAGCGCGCCGGTGGCCGCTCCGTCGCAGTTGGGATGTTCGTGAATGATATCGCAGCCGATACCGATATGGACCGTTACCGGGATCTTGAGCCGAGAGCCCGCCGCAAAAAGGCTGATATCGCTGTGCGGAAGGTCTACAATCGCCCGCCCCACCGCTTCGCCCATCCCCACTTTGGGATCTTTGCGGTAAGCCGCGTTTATAATATCGTTTAACTTGGAAGTTTCCTTCCAGAGCCCAAACTGCCCTTTAGCGATATATTTGGGAACGCTTTCCGTGGTCGCGCCGATCAGCGCGTACTCAAAATCGTGGATCATACCCGATCCGTTGGTCGCCAGGCATGAGATATATCCCCGCTCCATCAGATCGATCAGGTACTTTTGTACGCCGGAACGGAACATATGCCCTCCGGTCATTAGAATTACGGACGACCCACTTTTTTTAGCGGAGACGATGCGGCCCGCGATCGTATTCCACCGCTTATCAGTTACGGCCAATCCGCGGTCCGGCGCTTTAATAAGCGACAGGTCAATGTCATTTACTCTTTCCGCCAGCGGCTTTATATCCAGTTGTTCCCGGTCGAAAAGCATTTAATTTGCTCCTCTGAACCAATCAAAGGTCATTTTTATACCTTCTTCTAGATTTACTTTCGGTTTCCACCCAAGTTCCCTCTCCGCTTTTGAGATATCCGGCCTCCTCTGTTTCGGATCATCTTGTGGAAGAGGCTTAAAATCGGTCTTTAAAGTAACGCCGCCGATCTTTGCGACGAGCTCCGCCAGTTCAAGCATGGTGAACTCTCCCGGATTGCCCAGGTTGACCGGCGTATCGATATTTGAATTGATCATTTTGTAGATCCCATCCACCAGATCGGAAACATAGCAAAAACTGCGGGTCTGCTTTCCGTCGCCATAAATAGTAAAGGGTTCTCCCGTTAAGGCCTGATTTATAAAATTGGGCACTACGCGGCCATCAAACTTTCTCATGCGCGGCCCGTAGGTATTGAAAATGCGTATTATCTTCGCGTCGAGCTTGTGATATCTCCGGTAAGCTGCGGTCGCCGCTTCGGCGAACCGCTTCGCTTCGTCATACACGCTGCGCGGACCGATGGGGTTGACATGCCCCCAGTATTCC